>JANPKF010000454.1:0-2847 GCA_031425895.1 Caulobacteraceae bacterium
ACACCATTGAGTACCGTGACCTGATGGGGCGCGTGCGGGCCGGCAAGGAAGATCGCCGGATCATCTTCCTGGGTGGCGAGGGTAAGCGTTCGCAGCCCATCGACCTGCCGTCGATCCCTCCCAAGGGCTAAGGCAAAGGAGCCAAGCCAGGGGCTACCGGAACTGACAACGGCGTTATACGCTCCGTTGGCCATGACCCGTGAACGCGCACACTCCGCCTGGAAGTCCGCCGAGGCGATCAAGACCATCTCGGACCGAGTGATCGGGATCGGGCCATTCGGCATCGGTCTGGACGGGCTGCTGACCTGGGTGCCGGTGGCCGGCACCGTCTACAGCGTCGGCGGCGCCATCTTCCTGCTGTTCGAAGCGCTTCGGGCCGGCGCGGGGTTCGCGACCATCCTGCGGATGCTGGCCTATTTGCTGGTCGACAGCGGGGCCAGCGCGGTGCCGGTTCTGGGCTCCGCCGTCGACCTGCTGTGGCAGGGCCACCTGATGGCGGCCACGGCGTTGCAGAAGGACATCGAGGACAGGCACGGCGCGCCGGACGACGTTCCGGAAAAGAAGAGGGCCCGCAAGAAGGGCCCGAGCAAGTTCGCCCACTAGGCAGTCCGGTATCGCCGCGCGAGACTGATCCCCAACAACAAGAGGGAGGGACGACGCATGGCCGACGAGGAACGCTATGTGCGGCCGCTGAGCGCGGAGTCGGAAGGCCTGGCGCCGGGGCGCGGGCGGTTGAAGGGCAGGCGGATCCTGGTGGTTGGCGGCGGCCAGCGGGTGGTCGATGCGGAGACTGACCCGGTCGGCAATGGCCGGGCGATGAGCCTGTTGTTCGCGCGGGAGGGCGCCCATGTGGCCGTCGCCGACCGTGACGAGGCCAGCGCCGCCGAGACGGTGCGGCTGATCGAGGCCGAGGGTGGCCGGGCCTTCGCCATCACGGCGGATATCGCGCATGAGACCGACGTGGTGGAGATGGTGGCGGCGACTGTGCGGGGCCTGGGCGGTCTCGACGGACTGGCGCTGAATGTCGGCATCGGGCTTGGCGGGCTGGGACTGACGGCGACCAGGGCGTCGGAGTGGGACACGGTGCTGGGGGTCAACCTGCGGGGGCCGATGCTGTGCTGTCGCGAGGCCCTGCCGGCGATGGAACCGGGCGGGTCGGTGGTGTTCATCAGCTCGATCGCCGGGCTGATCGCGGGATCGCGGTTACCGGCGTACGATTCTTCCAAGGCGGCCCTAAGCGGTCTGATGCGGCATGTGGCGCTGGAGGGGGCGCGGAAGGGCGTGCGGGCCAATATCGTGGCGCCGGGGCTGGTCGACACGCCGCTGGGCCGGGCGGCGACGCAAGGGAGGCCGAGCCGGGGCAGGTCGCCGACGCCGTTCGGTCGGCAGGCGACCGGCTGGGAGGTGGCCTATGCGGCGCTGTTCTTCATCGGCGAGGAGAGCGTCTATGTGACGGGGCAGACGCTGGCGGTGGATTCAGGGCTGACGGGGATCAGCTGA
Organism: Caulobacteraceae bacterium; assembly: GCA_031425895.1. GTDB lineage: Bacteria > Pseudomonadota > Alphaproteobacteria > Caulobacterales > Caulobacteraceae > Caulobacter. The sequence continues at coordinate 1,501 of JANPKF010000454.1, forward strand.
CACTCGGCCGTAGGCGATCCGGCGGACAATCACGCCAATCACTGCGCCGAGCAGTGTGGTGACAGCCGCCAACTGTTGAAGCTTGAGCAGGTCGTGCGGAGCGCCCTGCCAGGCCATCGGGAAGAGATTGGCGCAGAAGGGAGCAGCGGCGCCCGCCAGTGCGCCGACCGCTGCCGCCCACCAAGGGCCCGTCCGGTTGAGCCTGTGCAAGACGGCCCAGGCCAGGAAGGCGCCGGTCAACGGGGCCCAGCCCTGAAAGAGACCGTAGAGGGGAATCATCGCGGCCAGCAGCAGCGGTCCCGGGTCTACAAGGATGGACAGCGGCATTTCACCGATGGCGATGAACCAGGCGGCCGCACCGAAACTGGCCATCAGCCAGGCGACGGCTCCTGCGGCGGCGAAGCGCCAAGGATTCCGGCGGGGCTCGGTGACGAGGGGATTCGGGCTCAACACGCCGTGATGGTGTCACGCCGATAGGCCACCCACCAGACTGCCAGGCCGGTGATGGCGCCGATGACCGGGCCTGCGAAGATCCACTGCGTCTCCCCACCACGACCGCCGAGCGCGATCCCCGCCGCCGCGCCGCAAAGCAGGCCAACCCCGGCCGCGACCTTGGGCGTGGCCAGCCGCCAGTGGTGCAGCAGGCCCCAGGCGGCGAAGGCGGCCAGCAGAAAGGGCCAGCCCATCAAGAGGCCCATGACCGGCCCGGCTGTCCAGGCGGTGACGGCGGCGCTGATCATGTCGGCGTCGGGTCCGGTCGAGGTGAAGGCGTCTCCGACCATGATCAGGTTGGCGAGGATCAGGGATGGCAGCAGCCAGGCGGTGATGGCGGCGTAAGTGATGCGTTGGGGTGAGAGGCGGGGGGCGGGCATGGCGGGTCTCCGGACGTGCGGAGCACTTTGACGCCAGGGGCCGCAGGATCGGGCAAAAGCTGGTGCAGGGATGGTGGAGAGTTCGCGTCGATTGGCGCGAGGCAGCAGCCGCGCCCCTCAGGCCTCGGGCTCGGGGCCGGTGAAATTGGCTTGGGGAAGCGTCCGGGGGTCTGTGATCCTCGGCGCCCCGAGATAGGCGACCAGCCACATGATGCCGCCGCTCAGCGTCGCCGACAGGGGAAATATCCAGCTGATCTTTGAATCAAGGGGATCGCTCGCCCCGTCCACCAGCCAGAAAATCCGATCAAGCAGGAAGCCGGCGATCCCCGCGAACACCATGAAGCTGAACGGACCTCGGCGCAGCCGGCTGTGGATATGCCAGAGGGGGCCGAAGAGGATGACAATGGCGCCGAGGGCGATGGGGCCGCCGACGATGACTCCAGCTCCCCATAGCAGGAGCAGGGTCTGAAGTGCG
>JANPKF010000455.1:0-9355 GCA_031425895.1 Caulobacteraceae bacterium
CGCGGGTGCTGGTCGTCACGCCGCTTCTGGGGGAGTGGGGAGCGACCCTCGTCGAGCTTCCCGTCATGCTGACCATTTCCTGGGTCATCTGCGGATGGCTGGTGCGTCGGCTCTCCGTCGCAGCGCGCACCACTCCGCGCGTCGCCATGGGAGCCGTAGCCTTCATCCTGTTGATGATCGCAGAGGTGTTGCTCGGTACATCGTTATTCGATCGCACCCTGACCGAGCAAGTGCAGGCGATGTCCGCAGGGGCGGGCTTGGCGGGCCTTCTCGGCCAGATTGCCTTCGCCGTATTCCCGTTGGTTCAGTCGTGGAAAGCGCGCTGAGCTTGAGCGACACGCCTCCAGAGGTCAGTCACGACTTTGCTTCCGGGCGCCGCTGAATGCAGACGAAGTCAACCGCCGCTTTGAGTCAGGTTACGCCTCGTGGGTCGTGTTCCCAGAATGTTCGCCACGGGTCGTGCGCGGACATTGACCGCCGTGAGCGACCCCGCATAGTCAGGCTCTCGCGGTCGCTGGTCCTTACAGGCGCTTGATGTCCTGGCTTCGTTCAATGCTTGATACAAGCGAGGTCGCCGCCGAGCTGCGCATGGCCTTGCAGGCCTGGGAATACGCTCAAACGAACGACGAGGCCGTTTTCGACGCTGATCCCTTCAGGGATGGGTTGATGGAGGCCATTGGCTTGCACGCCGTCTCTCCCGAGAAGGGTTTCCGGCAGTTGCTGAGTTTCGCGGAGCGAGGGTCGCTTTACAGCGCCAACTACGTCGCGTGGTCCTATGCCTCCGGCACGGGCGTGCGGAAGAACGAGGAGCAGGCCCTGACATGGTATCGCCGCGCCTACGAAGGCGGCTCGGAGCGGGGCTTGCTGGACTATGCCCGGTGTCTGATTTCGACGGGTCAGACTGACGAAGCCGAGACCGTCTATGAGGCCGGCTGGGAGCGCAGCCTTGTCCCGGCCGTTTACCGGCTCATTCGCCTTCGTCTGAGGCCGACACTCCCCCTGGCGGACAGGCTCTCCTGGAAGCCTTCGCTGGAGTGGGCTGCACGATCAGGTCATCCGGCAGCGCGATTTCTGCTGAGCAAGTATCTGTTCCGGGGATGGTTCGGCCTTGGCCTTGTCCCTGAAGGCGTGAGGCTGGTTTGCGGGCATATCGCGGCCATCCTTCAGGGAGACGAGGATCGTCCGATAGCGGACTAGCGCCCTGGGGCGGCGGCTGATTGGCGTCCGCGACGGGTGGGAAGCAGGCCTGGACCATACCGTTCGATGGCATCGATCAACTGCCTTTCTGACCGCCAGTCGAACATGGTTTCAAGACCAGTCAGCTAAGGTCCAACAGGCCGAGCCCAATTCGAAGGGTGTTGTCTTGGGATCTAGAACGCGTTGTAGGTGCAGACCAGATAGACCGGTTTCTGGGAAAGGGCATTCAAAGCGGCGCGTTCCCGGATCATTTCCGCACCCCCAGGGCCAGCCCAGCTTCCTGTCCCCTCGGCCGCCAGGGAGGTCGAAAACAGCATGCCCATGTCATCGTTTTCATAGGGATGGGTGATGCAAAGTCTTTGAGTTCTACAGGTTTCATCACCAAACAGAGCCTGAAACTGAGACCGTATCCCTTCCGATAGTTCGCCGCTGACCGGGGTGACCTCACTGCCCAAACGGTAGAGCAGGGCCAACACCCGGTTGCCTTCTTTTATTCTGAACCGGATCGCATAGGTGACCGGCTGTCCAAGCAGCGTCATGCCTGTGACCCGGCGGGCTTCGCTCGTACCCCCGTCTGTCGTCTCCGTCGCGATCACCGGCCCAAGGCGCGAGTAGACACTTGCGGCGTCTGAAGCCTTGGGAGGGCATTGGGCGTGGACCTGGCCGGCGGATAGAATGCCGAAGACAGAGAGGCCTAGAGCGACGCGCATTCAGAAATCTCCCCGGTGAGCGCAACAGGACTAACGTGCACAGGCCGGCGGTCAAGCAGGCGGGCGGGATTTTGCAGGCTATCCGTCTCTCCCGTAAGGCCGGAGATGTATTATCTCGATGATTACATCCCTGTAATCTCATTACACCTGCGTTATTCTCTTACATCGACGTCATGACGCAGCCTTAACAAGCGTTTTCATGTCCCCTTCAGTATACCTCCAATCACCGCAGCGCAGGGACGCGCCGCACAACACAGACACAGAGGGACTACTGAAATGACCGTTCGTATCGCTAACCTGGCCAGCCTGCTTCTCGCCGCCCTGCCCGTCGTCGCCCTCGTTGGCATCGCCCAGCTGGAAACCGCCGCCCGGGCCTTCGGCGCTTGAGCCGCCCCGCCCCCCTCCGCCGGACCTGACCGCTCCTCCCGGTCATGGATCCGGTGGAGCCCGCGGCTTTCGATGGATGAGAAAAGGCGCCCTTCGTGGGCGCCTTTTTCGTTTTCCCCCTATCCGCTCATCCCGGCGTTGGCTTGCGTCGAACCCCGTTTCGCCGGGATGAGCTGGGGTGTGGTGGGGGTGTTGATGCAGGCTTGGCCGTGCTGGCCGCCCATCACCTGCTCAAGTCGGAACAGAACCCCCCGCCTGGAGTTTGCGACAGATCAAGGATGCAGGGACCGGTCGGTAGATACTGCGCTGATCGGATCGGCCTGATCCAGAAAGACAAACGTCATGTCCATGTCATTCAAGCCCTTGTTCCTCGCCGCCGCCCTCGGACTCGCCACCTCGTCCTATGCGGCTGAACAGCCCGCGCCGCCTCATGATCACGGCCCGGCCGCCGATCCGGCGGCTGCTCCCGCCGCCCCGGCCGCCCCCGCCGCAAGGGGTGGCATGATGGCCATGGACGGGATGATGGACATGGGGACGATGCACTGCATGGGCCTGTCCGAGCAGCACCTGACGGGCCTGAAGGCGCAGCTCAACATCACCGACAGGCAACTCAAGGCCTGGGACGCCTTCGCGGCGGCCTCGAAGACCAAAGCGCACCCCATGCCCGCCGGTATGAGCATGCCGATGCCCATGAAGCCTGGCGGCATGCCGGGCATGATGGGCGGCGACGGCATGATGGCGAAGATGATGTCCAAGCCGCTCCCCGAACGTCTCGCGCATCATGAGATGATGATGAAGGAGCGCCTGAAGGCGCTCCACAAGGTTCGCGCGGCGGTCACGGGTCTCTATCGCGTCATGACTCCGGAACAGCGGGTCATGGCCGACAAGAGCCTTTGCGGCGGGAGAGCGCACTAGATCGTCCGCCGTAGCCGCCATCGCCTCTTCCCGGACTCTCCTGGCCCGAGAACGGGTTGAGCGGTGGCGCCGCCTTCCTCGCTCCAGTCCAGCTCAGAAGCCGAATGGAGGCGTCTTGTGTATTACACCCCCGTAACCTTATTACACAGGCGTTATTCTCTTACATCGACGTCATGACGCAGCCTTAACAAGCGTTTTCGGGTTCTATTCAGTATACCTCTAATCACCGCAGCGCAGGGACGCGCCGCACAACACAGATTTGAGGGACTACTGCAATGACCGTTCGCATCGCCAACCTGGCCAGCCTGCTGCTCGCCGCCCTGCCCGCCGTCGTCATCCTGGGCGTCGTTCAACTGGAAACCGCCGCGCGGGTCTTCGGCGCTTGAGCCGCCGCGCCCCCCTCCACCGGACCTGACCGCTCCCCCCGGTCATGGATCCAGTGGAGCCCTCGGCTTTCGATGGATGAGAAAAGGCGCCCTTCGTGGGCGCCTTTTTCGTTCTTCGGTGCTGTTCAGGCCGCGGCCGTATCCGCAGCCGCGTCCCGCGCGTCCGGGGCGCTCCAGCGGCCCAGGCAGGCGAGGAGGGCGGCGGTGTTGATCGGCTTGCCCAGGTGGTCGTCGACGCCGGCTTCGAGGCAGCGCTGGATCTGGTCGGGCAGGACGTTGGCGGTCATGGCGATGATCGGCGTCTGGGGGATGGCCAGGCGGCGGATGGCGCGGGTGGCGGTCAGGCCGTCCATGACCGGCATCTGCATGTCCATCAGCACCAGGTCGAAGCCGCCGTTGCGGACCGCCTCGAGGCCCTGCAGGCCGTCATGCGCCTGCGTGATCTCGACATCGAAGGGGGCGAGGAGGGCGACGACCAGCTCGCGGTTGACCGGGTTGTCCTCGACCAGCAGCAGGCGCAGGGGGCGGTCGAGGTCATGGGTGGCCGGGGCCTCGAAGGCGGGGGCGAGCTCGGCGGCGGGCAGGTCGAGCTCGAACCAGAAGGTCGAGCCCTGGCCCGGCCGGCTGGAGGCGCTGATGCAGCCGCCCATGCCCTCGATGATGCGGCGGGCGATGGCGAGGCCGAGGCCCGTGCCGCCGTACTGGCGCGAGATGGTGGCGTCGGCCTGGGTGAAGCGTTCGAACAGGGCGGCGATCTTGCCGGGGGCGATGCCGGGGCCGGTGTCGCGGACCTCGATGCGCAGGCGCTGGAGCGCTCCGCGCGGCTTGCGGGTCAGCTTGACGTGGACGCCGCCGCAGGCGGTGAACTTGACGGCGTTGGACAGGAAGTTGAGCAGCACCTGGCCGAGCCTGGGCCCGTCGCCGAGCAGGCCGCCGGCGGCGTCGGCGGCGTCGAGGGTGAGGCGCAGGCCCTTGAGGGCGGCCTGCCCCTCGACCATGCCGAGGACGGACCGCGCCATGACGGCGGGATCGAAGGGATGGCGGTCGAACTCCAGGCCGCCGGCCTCGAGCTTGGAATAGTCGAGCACGCTGTTGACGACGCCCAGCAGGGTCTCGCTGGCCTCGCGGATCAGGGCGACATGGCGGGTCTGGTCGGCTCCCAGGTCAGTGGCGCGGCCGAGCACTTCCGAGAAGCCGATGATGGCGGTGAGCGGGGTGCGTAGCTCATGCGTCATGTTGGCCAGGAAGTCGGCCTTGGCGGCGGCGCAGCTCTCGGCCTGGCGGGCGGCGAGCACGAGGTCGGCCTCCAGGACCTTGCGGGCGGTGATGTCGCGCGAGGTCATGACCAGCTCGCCGGCCCCGAAGGCGACGATGCTGCTTTCGACCCAGATCTCGCGCCCGTCGACGTGGTTGACGCGGTAGTCGATGGCCTGGGGCTCGCCGGTCTCGCGGGCCCGGGTTATGGCGCCGATCAGCCGGGGCATGTCGTCGGGGCGGATGTTGTCGCTGGCCCTGCCGATGATCTCTTCCGGGGCCCAGCCGAAGACGCGCCGGGACGAGGGGGAGATGTAGGTCATCTTCCCTTCGGCAGAGTGGTGGGAGATGACGTCGGTGACGTTGTCGGCGAGGATGCGGTAGCCGGCCTCGCTGGCGCTGAGGGCAGCCTGGGCGTCCAGGAAGCTGCGCCGCGAGGTCATCATCTGTTTGAAGCCGGCGGCGCCGAAACTGACGGCGATGGCCAGCATCAGCCAGATGGGGGTCATGTCGGTTGCCGGAAATGGAGCGACGGAGGCGACGATCAGCATGCCGAGGGCCGGCAGGCCGCCGCTGACCAGGGAGCCAATCGGCGACTGGAAAGAGAAGGCCTGGCCGTAGCCGATCAGGCTGAGCCAGACGGTGACGGCGCAGATGGCCCCGGCGGTGGTGTGGCTGGCCCAGAACAGGGCGCCTGCGACGAACCAGGCCGCCGAAATGGCGACGAGGTTGGCGAAATGGTTGGCGCGCTGGGAGATCGCGACGGGGCGGCCGGCGCGGCGGGCCTTGACCTGGGGCCAGGTGGCGAACCAGCTCCAGCCTTCGAGGGCGACGGTGACAGCGGTCCAGGCGGCGGCGACCGGCCAGCCGATGACGAGGCCAAGGATGCCGCCGACGCCGAGCGTCACCAGGATGCGCAGCGGCAGGGCCTTCAGGCTGTGTTCGGCGAGCTCGTCCAGTCCCTCATCAAGCAGTTGGCGCATCCGGTCCCCGATCGCTCTCCGTTGGTCGGAGTCTAGAGCTTTTGACGATGATGCCAGTTCGTCACCAAGATTGAGTTAAGGACGGCGACCGCCGTTATGCGGGCGGTATAAGCAGCCCAGGGTGGCCCGGGAGACGGCCTCTTCCAGCACCTCGGCCGCGTAGTCGACGCTCTCCTGTTCGGCCGGGGTGGCGGGGGTGAGGGCGCGCAGGGCGGTGACGGCCGAGAGCAGGACGGCCTGGTCGAGACCGGGCAGGATGGCCTGCAGCGCCCGCTCAAGCCCGTCGGCGCGCTGGGTTTCCAGCTCGAGGGCTTCGGCCAGATGGGTCACGGCCGGGCTCCGGCGAGGAGCGATTTGGGGTGGGGCGGCGGGGCGGCGAGGCGCACCGGCGGGATGGCGCTGAGCAGGGCGACCAGCTCGGCCTGGCGGCGGACGCCGGTCTTGCGCATGACGCTGCTCAGCTGGACCCGGGCGGTGTTGACCGAGACGGCGCGGGCGGCCGCGAACTCGGCGACGGTCTCGCCATTGACCAGGGCCCAGGCCAGCCGGGCCTCGGCCTCGGTGAAGCCGAACAGCAGGCGGATAATCGGCATGCGATCGTCGCCCTCGCCGCCGGCGCGGACGGTGATCATGGCGCGTCGCCCCGGGGTGCGGGCGTTGATGACCTCGAAGGGGCTGATCAGGGCGGTGGCCCAGGCGCCGCTGCGGCCCTGGATGCGGATCAGGGCCGTCCGGGGCTCGACCGGCCGGCAGGCCGCCTGGATGAGGCTGAGCAGCCCGTCGCGCTGGACGGTATCGACGGTGGTGACGCGGCCGTCCTCCACCGTCAGCCAGTCATCGGTCTGCAGAAGCTGGGCCGCGGCGCGGTTGTCATAGCCGACCGCGCCGGTCTCGTCGGCGATCAGGATGGCCAGGCTGAGGCAGTCCAGGGCCGCCTTGCCCCTGGCGGCGGACTGGCGCTCGGCCTCCAGCGCCCAGCACAGGTCGACCGTGCGGGCGACCATCGGCAGGAGCATCTCGGCCCGGGCCTGTTCCTCGGCGGTGTGGCGGTTGTCCCAGGCGCCCCGGGCGAGAAAGACGACGATCTCGCCGCCGGCTGAGGCGACGCTGCAGACCAGGCTGTGGTCCGGCTCCACGCCGCCCGGGCGCAGGACGGAGAGGTAGTAGTCGCTTTGTTTCCAGGCTGCCTCGGGAAGAAAGGCCTCGCCGCGCACGGCCCGGCCGAGGACCCGGGGGCGCTCGGTGCTGAAGGGATCGGCAGGCCAGACGCGCGCCAGGGCCCCGAAGTTGCAGGCCAGCACATGGCTCGCGCCGTCCTTTTCGAAAGTCATCCGTCCCCAGCGCGACCCCGTGGCGTTCAGGAGATCGGCCAGGAGGCCGGTGAGCACTTCACGGGACGCGGGCGCCTCGGCGGCGATCTCCTGAGAGACCTTGGCGGTGACTTGGGACATGTCGCTCCCCCCGGAGACTAACGACATGAATTACTTCGCGGGAACCGAAACAACTCACTAGAAAAATCAATTCGCCCAGCACTTACCGGCTCGAAATGGGTAGCGGCAGTGTAATTTTTCAATCCTATCCAGAAAAATCTCGTCTGTCGATTTTCGACTAATCCAATTGCACTATGAACGTTGCGAACTCGCCTCGCCGATTAACTAATGCCATGCCCGGATAGTGGATACCGGTTATTGTTTCAGTTCTGAAGGTCAATCAACCTTAGCCAATGTTTATCGGGCGCCGGATCCATGGGGGTCGTGCCGCGCCATCATTGGGGATGAGTTCATGGCTACCTACACGGGCACGACCGGCGCCGACACGCACACCGGCACGGGCGGCAACGACAGCATCAGCGGCCTTGGCGGCGACGACGTCCTGAACGGCGGCGCGGGCGCCGATACCGTCAACGGCGGTTCGGGCAACGACCGGCTGAACGGTGGCCAGGGCAACGACACCATCATTGGCGGCGTCGGCACCGACACCGCCGTCTACGCTCACATGGCGGCGAACGGCGACGCGCCGGTGGCCAGCTGGTCGCCGACCGGCGTGCTGACCATCACCACCGTCGCGGACGGCACGGACACCCTGAACAGCGTCGAGTTCGTCGAGTTCGCCGGCGTGACCTTCACGGTCAACAACACCGCCCGCAACATCGTCGCCCGCGTCATCGACGATACGGTCAGCGGTACAGAGAACGATCCGTCGATCAGCGGCAACGTGCTGAGCAACGATGCAGACCTCGACAGCGTACTGACGGTCAGCGGCCTCGTCGGGGGTTCGCTCGGCGTCGCCAAGGCCGGCGCCCACGGCAGCCTGACCCTCAACGCCAACGGCACGTTCAGCTATATGCCGACCGGCACGACGAGCGGTGCCGACACCTTTACCTACCAGGTGGTCGAGGCCGGCGTGACCCGCACGGCCGTGCTGACGGTCAATGTCGCCAACGTCAACGACACCCCGGTGGCGGTCGACGCCAGCACCACGATCGCGGAAGACACGCCTTTCAGCGGTTCGGTGGCCGGCAACGCCAGCGACGAGGAAAGCACGACCTTCACCTTCGCGACGGTCACGCCGCCAGCCAGCGCCGCCTCGTTCACCCTGAACGCCGACGGCACCTTCAACTACACCCCGGCCGCCAACTTCCACGGCACGGACAGCTTCACCTACCGGATCACCGATGGCGGCGGCGCGACCGACACGGCCACCTTCACCTTCACGGTGACCTCGGTCAACGACGCCCCGGTGGCGCAGGACGTCAGTGTCGGCGGCTATCTGGAAGACAGCCCCGGCGTCACCGTCAGCGTCCAGTTCTACAGCAGCGACGTCGACAACGACACGCGGGTGGTCACCCACATCAATGGCCAGCCCATCGCGTCCGGCGAGACCGTCAGCGTCGCCAACGGAACCGTCACCCTGCTGGCCGGCGGCCTGGTCCCCGGCGACCTGCTGGTCACCCCCAACGCCAACTTTGTCGGCAATGTCTCCTTCAGCTACACCGTCAGCGACGGCGCCCTGTCGGACGACGGCGAGATGAGCATCGGCTTCGTCAACGTCAACGACGCTCCCGTCGCCGACGCCGCCAGCCAGAGTGGCGCCGAAGACAACGACATCACCGGAACCCTGACCGCCAGCGACATCGACGCCGGCGACAGCCTGACCTTCGCCCCGTCGGCTGATCCGGCCCACGGCTCGGTGGTGATCAACGCCAACGGCACCTTCACCTACACGCCGGACGCCAACTACAACGGACCCGACAGCTTCACCTTCAAGGTGCTGGACGGCAACGGCGGCATGTCGCTCGGCGTCTACAGCCTGACCGTCACGGCTGCGAATGATGGGCCGACCGCCGCGCCGGTGAGCCAGAGCTTCAACGAAGACATCGCCACCGTCATCGACATCCAGGGCGCCAGCGATGACGTCGACGGCGACAACCTGACGGTCACGCTGATCGACGGCGCGCCGTTGACGGAAGAGGGCGTCGCCGTCGACGGCGGCGTCGTCACCCTCACCAGCGGCGGGAACCTGC
>JANPKF010000456.1:0-6015 GCA_031425895.1 Caulobacteraceae bacterium
ATCGGACGAATGGCTTCCATGTGACCCGGGGTGCGACCCAGCATCTGCTTGGCTTCGATACCGACGGCGTGGACGCTCTTGCGGCCGCCGATGTTGCGCAGGGCCACCACGGACGGCTCATTGAGCACGATGCCCTTGCCCTTCTGATAGATCAGGGTGTTGGCGGTGCCGAGGTCGATGGCGATGTCGTTGGACATGGCGCCGAAGAGAGAGCCGAACATTCAGGGCCTTGAGGTCAGGTGCAAATCGGGACGGGCGAAGCGCTGCCCTGCAAGCCTTGCACCATGCGAAAAAGCCCCCGGGGCCCCCAGATTCGCGGTTTGGTCCAAAGCGATGCGGAACGTGACGCGTTTGCCCCGCGAACGTGTTGATTTCAAGGTCTAAACTGAGCGTCGTTTGACCAAGTCGGGAAAGGCCCGTGCGATGCGCCTGCCTCACGGGAACGGCGGGGTTTCGAACCGGGTGTTTCCAGCGCGGAAAAGGGGGTGGCCAGAGCCTCCGCTGCGCCTTCGCGGACGGATTCAGGCCAGCGCCGCCAGCAGCACTCCGACCGCCGTCGCCCCGCCGAACAGCCACTGCCAGCGGCTGACGCGCTCGGCGAACAGGCGCTTGCCGGCCAGGGCGGCGATCGGCATCTCGACGACCCCGACGGCCCGGACAAGTCCGGCCGGGGCCATCGCCAGGGCGATGAACCAGCCCGCTGAGGCCAGGGCGCCGAACAGACCGGCGCCCATGGATACACGCCAGGACCGCAGGACTGCCATCAGGGCCGGACGGGCAAAGAGCAGCATCCAGCTCCCCAGAGCGGCCGTCTGGATCGCCTGGACGACGGCGACGGTGACCAGGGCTGCAGGGATCGGGTGGGCGAGGTCCAGGGCATGGCTGGCCTGGCGAAAGGCGTTGGCGCTCACGGCGAAACTGGCGCCCGACACCGTGCCCAGAATGGCGGCGCTCCAGTCACGGGGACCTTCGATACGTCGGGGCCAACTGAGCGCGGTGAGGCCTGCGGTGGCCAGCAGGATCCCGCTCCAGGCCGCCGGGCTGAGGTGGTCATGGAAGACGAAGAAGCCGATCAGGGCCGCGAACGGCAGACCGCTCTGCTGGAAGGCGGTGCCGAGCGCGAAGCTGGACCGCTGCATGGCGACCAGCAAGGCCGCCGTGGCCCCGATCTGGGCGAAGGCGCCGAGCGCCGACCAGGCGTAAATAGCCGCCGAGAATGTCAGGTCATGGCGGGCCAGAACCAGCGTCGCCGACACAAACAGACAGCTGAACGGCAGACCGAACAGAAACCGTACCAGCGTTGCGCCCCAAGGACCGGAGCCGGTCATCAGGCTCCGCTGGGCGGCGTTGCGGGCCACCTGAAGAGCGGCCGCAACGATGGTGACGGGAATCCAGAACATCAGGCGGCGCGTCGCGCGGCGATGACGAAGCCCGTACCCCAATCCAGTCCCTGCACAGCGAGCCGGCGATCCGCGGTGAGCGTCGCCATCAGTCCGTCGACACGCGCCTGATGGCCGTCCGGCCAGTTGGGCTGAGGCAGCATGTCGTCTCCGATGTAGAGCCCGCCCGGAGCCAACAGGGCCAAAGCGGCCTCCAGCCCCTCATACTTGCCGGGCATGGCGTCGGCGAAGATCAGGTCGCACGAGCCGGGCGGCTGGCCGCCGATATAGTCCAGGCCGTCTCCGATGACAAAGCGCACCCGGGGATCGGCGCCCAGCACCTCGCGGGCCGGCGCCTGTACGGCTGCATCGTTGTCGATGCTGACCAGTCGCGCGGCCTTGTCCATGCCGTCCAACAACCGGGCCGTCGCCAGCCCTGTGCCGGTGCCCAGCTCGAGCAGTCGCCCGCCGGGCTTGCTTGCCGCCAGCATGCGCAAAAGGCCGCCGGTGCGGGCGTCCGACGGCATGTCAAAGCCCATCGCCTGCGAACGGCGCAGCAGGTCGCGCCACGCCGACGGCGGGTCGTCATCCGTGTTGATCATGATCCGCGCCTGATCCGGCCCCGAAAGGACCGGTCCGCTAGAAGCCCGAAGCGATGGCCGTTTCCGGCCGGCTCTTTTCCTTGCGGGAGAAGAGGTTGTTGAGCGCGTTCACATAGGCCTTGGCGCTGGCGGTCAGCGTATCGGTGTCCGCCGCCTGCCCCGTCGCGATCCGGCCGTCCTCTTCCAGACGCACCGAGACCTGGGCCTGGGCGTCCGTGCCTTCGGTCACCGCATGCACCTGGAACAGGCGCAGGGCGGCGGCGTGCGGCACGATCATGTGGATGGCGTTGAACACCGCATCGACCGGACCGTCGCCGGTGGCTTCGGCCGTCTTCTCGACGCCGTCGACGTCCAGGGTCAGTTCGGCCGACTGGCCGTCGGTGCCGGCCACGACCCGCAGCTTGGCGACCCGGATCTTCTCCGAGCCCCGCGCCAGGGCGTCGTCGACCAGGGCGATGAGGTCGTCGTCAAAGACGTGCTTCTTCTTGTCGGCCAGTTCCTTGAACCGCACGAAGGCTTCGTTCAGGGCGTTCTGGCCCAGCTCATAGCCCAGCGCCTTCAGCTTCTCGCGGAAAGCGTGACGCCCCGAGTGCTTGCCCATCACCAGGTTGCTGGCGCCCTGGCCGACATCCTCGGGCTTCATGATCTCGTAGGTCTCGGCGTTCTTCAGCATCCCGTCCTGGTGGATGCCGGCCTCGTGGGCAAAGGCGTTCTTGCCGACGATCGCCTTGTTGAACTGCACCGGGAAGCCGGTGATGGCCGAGACGTAGCGGCTGGCGCGGGTGATGTGCAGCGGATCGACGGCGCTGTCGAAGCCCAGGGTCTCGCCCCGTACTCGCATCGCCATGACGATCTCTTCCAGCGCCGCGTTCCCCGCCCGCTCGCCGATGCCGTTGACGGCGCATTCCACCTGACGCGCGCCTCCCTGCACGGCGGCCAGGCTGTTGGCGACGGCCAGGCCCAGGTCGTTGTGGCAGTGGGCAGAGAAGATGACGTTGTCGGCCCCCGGCACCGTTGCGATCACGTCCCGGAACAGCTGGGCGTATTCCTCGGGATAGGTGTAGCCGACGGTGTCGGGCAGGTTGATGGTGCTGGCCCCGGCGCGGATGGCGGCTTCGACGCAGCGGTACAGGAACTCGCGCTCGGTGCGGGTGGCGTCTTCCGCCGACCATTCGACGTCGCCGCACAGGTTGCGGGCGTGGCTGACCGAGGCGCTGACCGCTTCCAGCACCGCGTCCGGCTCCATCTGCAGCTTCCACTTCATGTGGACAGGGCTGGTCGACAGGAAGGTGTGGATACGGCTGCGGGCGGCGGGCTTCAGGGCCTCGGCGCAGCGGTCAATGTCGGCGGCGGCGGCCCGGGCCAGGCCGCACACGGTGCTTTCGGTGACGATCTTGGCCACTTCGCGCACGGCCTCGAAGTCGCCGTTCGAGGCGATCGGGAAGCCGGCCTCGATGACATCGACCCCCATCTCCTCGAGGATCTTGGCCAGCTCCAGCTTCTCGTCCAGGGACATGGAGGCGCCGGGCGATTGCTCGCCGTCGCGCATGGTGGTGTCGAATACGATGACGCGCTGGGCGCCGGAAATGATCGAGCTCATGGGGTAAAATCTTTCGTCGCGGGTCTGTTTGGCGGGTGGAGCTTTTTGCCCCTGGGCGACCCGCCGCGACGAATGCGCAGCTAGACGGTCATCCAGGGGCGACTAAGCCCGAGGAGCCGAAGAAGACGCAGGGTGTCGCGCTGCCGATCCATGCTTCCGATGTACAGATTCACCCTGAATCGCGCAAGCTTTTTGCGCCGATGCGCAGTTATGCCGCCTGCTGAGCAAGAACCTTCCGCACCGCCGGCCGCGCCCGCATCCGTTCGCGATGCTCGTGCACCTTCGGAAAGCGGCGGACATCGACGCCGATGGTGTCCAGCCAGTCGGCGAAGACGAACAGATAGACATCCGCGAGGCTGAAGTCGTCGCCCAGCACCCACGGCCCCTCGAACATCTCGGTCTCAATGAGGTCGAAACAGGCCGCGTAACGCTCGGGCGCCACCGCCTGCAGATGCTCCCGGGCGGCCTCGTCATCAGCCCAGCGGTAGGGCCGCCGCCAATGGGCGTACGCGACATGCACGGTCGCGGCCATGTAGGCGTTGAAGGCCTGCATCCGCGCAAAGCCGAAGGCGTCGTCGGGGGCCAGCTGTCTCTCCGGGAAGGCCTGGGCGATCCAGCCGAGAATGGCCATGGTTTCGGTCAGCACGCCCTCGTCGGTGACCAGCGCCGGCACCCGCCCCTTGGGATTGATCGCCAGATACTGCGGCTGTCGCTGCTCTTCTTTCGAAAAGTCGACCCGCAGCGCCTGATACTCCGCGCCGGCCTCTTCCAGGGCGATGCGGGCAACGTCGGAGGCGGAACCGGGTTGGTAGAAGAGGGTCAGCATGGGCGAGGCCTTTCCGCCCCTTCCCTACTCCGGCCGCGTGACGATCGGGAAGTCGCCTTTCGGTGCATCGAACCAGCTCAGCATCTTCACCAGCGCCAGGCCATCGCCCTCGACCTTCACGCCCGGCTGCCCGGCCAGCGGCTTGCCGGTAAACAGCGCCTGCAGCAGCAGAGCGCGTGGCAGGGTCAGGGTCGCCTCGGCCTTCGCGTCCGCCGCCGCCGGCCGGCCGACCAGCACCTGGTTCTTCACCGTCACCAGATAACGCTCGCCCCGGTCCGGAAAGACGAACAGCACCGACGTCCCGCCATCGCCCACCTTCTCCGGGTTCAACCGGACGGCCAGCAGGTCGAACAGCATCGGCGTCGGCATGTTCATCACCACATCGGCCGAACCGGCGCCGGCCGCCGCCGGCGGCGCGCCGTTGCGCAGCTCCCCGGCCCCGGTCAGGTAGATGTTACGCCACAGGCTGCTCTCGGCCTGATAGCCCAACTGGTCGTAGGTCCTGGCCAGTTGCCCGGCCGCCGCCTTGTCGGCCGGATCGGCCTGCACGACGTTGTTCAGCAGGGTCGCGGCCCAGGCATAGTCGGCGTCATCATAGGCCTTGGCCGCCAGCGCCTGCACCTTCGCCGCCCCGCCCATCGCCGCCACATAGCGTGTTGCCTGCTCGGCCGGCGGCAACACCGCCAGGCTGGCCGGGTTGGCGTCATACCAGCCCATGTAGCGCTGATAGACCGCCCGGCTGTTGAAGCTCATCGTCCCGTAGTAGCCGCGGTTGAACCACTGGTTGGCGAGGACTGGCGGGAGCCTGATCCGCGCCGCGATCTCCGCCCCGACGTAGCCCTGGTTCATCAGCCGCACCGATTGGTCGTGCAGGTATTTGTAGGCGTCGCGGTGGCTCAGCAGATAGTCGCTGACCACCGCCTGGCCGAAGCGCGGCCAGCCGTGGCTGGTGAACAGGACGTCCGTCCGGGCGCCATACAGCTCGACCGCCTCGGACAGGCCGTCGGCCCAGACCCTGGCGTCGCGCACCAGGGCCCCGCGCGGGGTCAGCACATTGTGCATCGTCGCATTGGCGTTTTCGGCCATGCACAGCACCCGAAGCTGCGGCAGGTAGATGTTCATCTCGGCCGGGGCCTCGGTGCCGGGCGTGAACTGGAATTCCAGATCGACGCCATCGACGGTCATCGTCTGGCCGGTGCGGGTGATGATGTCGCGCGGGGCGATCAGGGTGACCGTGCCCTTGGCCACGGCCAGACCGATGCCCGAACTCATCTGCCCTTCCGGCCCGGGCGTCAGGTTGTGCCCGAACTGAAAGCCGGCCCGTCGGCTCATGGCCGTGCCGGCGATGACGTTCTCCGACACCGCCTCCTCAAGGAAGCCCTGCGGCGCGATCACCCGCACGTCGCCGGGGCCCGTGCCGACATCCTTCTCGTCGATGACCCCGCGCACGCCGCCGAAGTGGTCGGCATGGCTGTGGGTGTAGATGACCCCCACCACCTTGCGGGCCCCGAGTTTCTCGTTGACCAGGTCGAGCGCCGCCTTTGCCGTCTCGGTCGTGGTCAGCGGGTCGATGATGATCCAGCCGGTGTCGCTCTGGATGAAGGTGAT
>JANPKF010000457.1:0-1753 GCA_031425895.1 Caulobacteraceae bacterium
GGCAGGATGATGGCGTTGGCGCCCTTGAAGTAGTTCTTGTCGTGGTTCGCCATCTTGATCGGGAAGGTCTGGGCGACCGCGACACCGACCCCGAGGGTCAGGGTGGCGGCGATGGCGGCGGCGAGGGCGAACTTCTTCATAGGGGACTCCGGACGGGGCTGCTCGGCGAGCAGATGATTATGCGGTAGGCTGCGGGAGTGCTTTCGTCGTCCCCAAAACCGGGGGGGTCCTCATACGAACTCATCGGCAGTCGTTGGTGAGGCAATGCCGCGAGAGGCGCAGGATCTCATGGACTTGTCGGAGGGGCAGCGGCAAAAAGACGAATGAGCGTGGGCGTTAGCGGGGGTTGGTCCATGAGACGGATGATGGTTGCGGCGGCTGCCGCCTTGTCGGTGGCAGGCGCGGCCGTCGCCCAAGCGCCGGCCACGCCGCCTTCCAAGGCGACGGCGTTGGCGGACTTGCGCACCAAGGCCCTGCTGTCGGAGTTCCTGACCAGTTGCCGGGTCCGACCCGGACGGGAAACCCGGGCGGCCGGGGTCCTCGTCAGTTTCCTGGCGCGGCTCAGCCCTGATTATTCTCCCGAGGAGGGGGCGCAGGCCGCCGCGCAGGGCGGGGCGGAGGCGACTGGTTTGCCTTGTACTGACGCAAATGTCAGGGCCGCCGCGGATGCCTGGGCCCGCTTCAGTTTCGCAGCCCTCACGGCGCGGCCGGGCGCGGAGTTCACGTGTGCGATCTGGAACGCGGACCAAACGCTGATCGATGCTCGGCGCGCGGAAGCCCTTTCCGGATTACCCCCCGAGTACCGAGAGATTACCGCTCAATTCGGAAGGAGCCTTACCCCCAAGACGGGATGTATCCCCGCCGGCTCGCCGGGCGATGTTGGGGAGTTCATGAGCGTGGTTAACGACGCGGGCATTCGGGAGCCCTACCACCGGCTCTACATCACAACCTTTGAACCGCCCGCGTCGAAGGATGCAGTCTATGAGGTGGTGCCGTTCGGCCAGAACCTGTCCCTGCTTTATGAAGGCAAAAGCGCGCTGGCCAAGAGCAGGGTGATCGCCAAATGTGCCCGCACGGACTGCGCGGTAGCTGCCGGACAGAACGAGCTGGTTGTCGCCGACTATCGGTACGTGCCGAAGGGTGAGCCGGAGATTGCGCGGGTGGTTCTCGACATCGACCCGACAGGAACCGGACCTGGGAAGCGCTTCGAGGGCAAGGCGCGCAATGCTCGCCAGTATCTGGTCAACGAGGCTCTCGGCCCCTTGCTGGCGCCGAGCGACACGGGACGCTATCGCCTCGTGGCCTATACCAAGGACGGCAAGGAGACCCAGTATCCCTGGCAGCCCCTCAAGCCGTTTCAGAAGGTCTATCGCTGGACGTTTGGCAGTCCCTAGTCCCTAGAGCGCATTGCCCCGACCGGCCGGATGATCTGTCACCCGGCAGGCGACCAGCGTCCCTTGCCTCTCAGCCGCCAGGGGCGCTGAACCGCGGAGTGCAGTTCTGCCTGCTGTCACCCCAGATCTCGAACGTCAGGGTCGTTCCGTCGGCGAGGGTATTTCGGCGGTCCCGCACGATCCGGTCGTCCCCCAGCAATCGCCGCATCGCAGGGATAATTGATTCGCAATCCGGCTGCGTTTTGGCCGTAAGGATGATCATGTTCAGCCCCGTCTTCGCAACGTATGTAATGCGCTGAAGTTTGGTTTTCATTTAGAGTGCGAGGACGATACTTGGATCGTGGTTCGCAGATGATTTG
>JANPKF010000458.1:0-7344 GCA_031425895.1 Caulobacteraceae bacterium
GCCGGAAATCACCCGGCTGACCAAGCAGTTCCTGAAGGACCCGACCCGCATCGAGGTCGCCCGTCCCGCCACCACCGCCGAAACCATCACCCAGCACCTGGTGCGCGTGCCTGTCGTCTCGCCGAGCGCCAAGCGCATGGCGCTGCGCTCGCTGGTCGAACGCGCCGACGTCCGCAACGGCATCGTCTTCTGCAACCGCAAGAGCGAAGTCGACATCGTCGCCAAGTCGCTGACCGTCCACGGCCATGACGCCGCCCCGATCCACGGCGACCTCGACCAGGGCACGCGGATGAAGACTCTGGAGCGCTTCCGCAAGGGAGAGCTCAAGCTGCTTGTGGCCTCCGACGTCGCCGCGCGCGGCCTCGACATCCCGGATGTCAGCCACGTCTTCAACTACGACGTCCCGCACCACGCCGACGACTACGTCCACCGCATCGGCCGCACCGGCCGGGCCGGAAAGCTGGGCGAGACCTACATGATCGTCACCCCGGCGGACGACAAGAACCTCGACAAGGTCCTGAAGCTGACCGGCAAGATGCCGAACGAGGTCGTCCTCGACCTCGACTGGGCCGCCGCCAAGGACAAGGACGCCCGCCGCAAGGAAATCGACCGCGAACGCGGTGGTTCGCGCGGCGGCGACCGGGGTCGCGAGCGCAAGCGCGAGTTCAGCCGCGGCCGTCCGGAATCGGAAACCTCGATGGTCGGCATGGACGCGATCAGCGCCCCGGCCGAACGCCCCGAACGCGCTCCGCGCGAAGACCGCCCCCAGCGCGCCAGCACCGAGCCGGTGTTCACCGCCGAGGAAACCGCGCCGGTCGAGCGTGAAGCCCGCGAGGAGCGTCCCCGTCGTGAACGCGGCGGCCGTGGCCGCGATCGCAAGCCGCGCGATGAGGCGCCGCGTGAAGCCGCGCCGGTCGAAGCCCGTGAAGAGCGTCCCGCTCACGAAGATCGTCCGGCTCGTGACGAGCGGCCGGCTCGTGAAGAGCGCGCCGCCCGTGAGGAGCGTCCGGCTCGCGAAGAGCGTCCGGTCCGCGAGGATCGCGCCGCCCGGGAGGAGCGTCCCGAACGTGACGAGCGCTCTGCCCGTCCCGAGCGTCGGCCTGACCCCGTGCGCGGCGTTCGTGCGCCGACGCCCCGTGAGGACGACGACCGCCGCGTGGTCGGCTTCGGCAACGAACTGCCGGCCTTCCTGGCCCGCCCCGTGCCGACCGTGGCCCCGTCCAAGGACGACTGACTACCGTTCCTTCTCCCGCTTGTCGGGAGAAGGTGGCCGGCGAAGCCGGTCGGATGAGGGCGGCACCGGCCCGTCCGGTGGCCCTCGATCCGGCGCTGATCAGCGCTGTCGCTATCCCAAAACGAATTGAGGGCAGTCCGCCATCGCTGGCGCTGCCCTCATCCGACCCCTACGGGGCCACCTTCTCCCGACAAGCGGGAGAAGGATCGCTGTTTCTGCTGTCTGGCCTAGTAGCCCAGCGACTTGTCGCAGGCCTTGGCTTCGTTGACCAAGGCTTCGGCCGGCTTGCCGTCCAGCTTGTCGGCTTCCGCCGACTGGATGGCCGAGGGGTTGGTCCCGGCCGGCAGGTCACGGCGGGCGGCCAGGGCCAGGGCGGTACGTTCGCGGTTGCGGTCGAAGCTCTTGACGAGGGCCTTGTCGCCACCGCCCTGCTCAACCGCGCTGGCGGCCGCTTCATAGACAGCAAGGCACCGCGCCTGCGCGCGAAAATCGACAGTGCCCTGGGCCTGGACCGAGAAACCGGTCAGGGTCGCCAGGATCAGCCCGCCCAGGATGGGGGCGCGCATGAGCATTCTCCGTTTCGAGTCGCGACGATCCGCGACACCTATAATGTAGGTAGGAATAGCGGCGCTGAAAGGGCGCGACGTTGCGGCTCTATGCCTCGCCGTCACGCCCCCGATATTCAGCCAGGGTTCAGCCTAGCGGCTGATCTGGCCGGCCAGCATCTTGCGGATGGCCGGTCCATAGGGCGGCCGCATGGCGACCAGCGGACCGATGTCCTTCTTCAACTGGGTGTAGATCGCCTTGCGGTGGCTGAATTCCTTGAAGCCGTCGTGGCCGTGGTAGCTGCCCATGCCCGACGGCCCCACACCGCCGAACGGCAGCTCTTCCTGGGCGACGTGCATGATGACGTCATTGATCGTGACGCCGCCACTGGTGGTCGTCTCCAGCACCCTGGTCTTCTCCGCCTCGTCCGTGCCGAACCAGTAGAGGCCAAGCGGCCGGTCATGGGCGTTGATGTAGCCGGTGGCCTCGTCGAGCGTCTTGTAGGTCTTCACCGGCAACACCGGGCCGAAGATCTCTTCCTGCATGACCTTCATGTCGTCGGTCGGGTTGAGAATCAGGGTCGGGGCGATCTTGCGGTGTTCCTGCTGGGTCAGGTCCTCGCCGTCCGGCTTGATCTCGATGATCTCGGCGCCCTTGGCGCGGGCGTCGTCGATGTACCCCATGATCCGGTCGTAGTGACGCTGGGCGACCACGGCGGTGTAGTCGGGATTGTCCTTGATAGTCGGGAACAGCTTGGTCACCGCCGCCTTCGCCTGGGTGACGAACTCACCGACGCTTTCCTCCGGCGTCAGCACGTAGTCGGGCGCCAGGCAGATCTGACCGGCATTCAGGGTCTTGCCGTTCATCACACGGGCGGCGGTCAGGGCCATGTCGGCGCTCCGCGAGATGATCACCGGGCTCTTGCCGCCCAGTTCCAGGGTCAGCGGCACCAGGTTGTTGGCGGCGGCGCGCATCACGTGACGCGCCACGCTGGTCGCGCCGGTGAAGATCATGTGGTCGAAGGCCAGCTCGCTGAAGGCCTGGCCCACGTCAGGGCCGCCGGTGACCACGGCGATTTCCTCTTCCGAGAACACCTTGCCGAACATTACCTTCATGAGCTCCGACGTCGCCGGCGTGAACTCCGACGGCTTGATCATCGCCCGGTTGCCGGCCGCCAGCACGCCGGCCAGCGGCGCGAAGGTCAGGTTGACCGGGAAGTTCCACGGGCTGATCACGCCCACCACGCCCTTGGGTTGGAAGACCACCTCGGCCTTGGCGCCGAACAAGCCGAGGATGGCGGGCGAAGTCTTGCGCTTCTCGCCCTTCATCCATTTGCGCAGGTTGTCGCGCGCATGCTTCAGCGGCCCGATGGAGCCGGCGATGTCGGTCAACTGCGTCGCCTCGCGCGAGCGGTTGCCGAAGTCCTCGTTCAGCGCGTCCTCGATGGCTTTCGAGTGATCGACCAGCAGGCCGATACAGCGATCGATCCGGTCAATCCGTTGCTCGGCCGTCGGCGCGCCGTCGCGCAGATGAGCGGCCTTCTGGCGGTCGAGGATGCCTTGCATCGCGGCGGCGTCGGTCATGGTTGCCCTCCCAGGCGGCCGGTGCGTTCCGGCTCAGGTGATCGCTGATCAGAATGGCGGTCGAACGCCGTGTCGGCAAGCGCACAACAGTCGCCCGTTTTAACCAGACGTTTGGCGTTACCCACTAGTGTCGTTTTACTGAAACACGCGCACCCGTCGAAAGCGGCTGCGTTTCGGGGGATTACGGGACGATGGCCGGCGATTTTGAACAGACCTTGCGGGGGCCCCAGGCCTACAAGATCACTCGCAAGGCCATCGACATGATGGAACGCCACAACATCTGGCCGACTCCGCTCAACTTCGAGCTCTGGTCGCATTTCGTCGCCGAACCTGATGGCGCCCTGGCCAAGGAACTGACCCGGATGATCGGCGCCGGCGAGCCGATGACCGAGGCCGTCAGCGAGGAACTGGCCGCCGCCTACCTGGCGAAGGCCAAGCTCAACGAACAGATCCGCGACGCCGGGGATCAACTGACCAAGGAACTGGCCTCGGTCGCCAAGGCGATCCAGACGGCCCAGAAGTCGACAGCCGCCTACGGCGAAACCCTGTCCACGGCCAGTGAGGGCCTGGGCACGGCAACCGACGCCACCGCCATCAAGAAGATGGTCCAGACCCTGGCCAGCGCCACCGAGCGCGTCCAGAAGCAGAACGACACCCTTGAGCAGAAGCTGTCGGACTCGACCACCGAGGTCGCCCGCCTGCGCGAGCATCTCGAACAGGTGCGCCGCGACGCCACCACCGACGGCCTGACCAACCTGGCCAACCGCAAGGCCTTCGACGACGAACTGGCCCGCGCCTGCGCCGACGCCGACGAACAGGGCGGCGCCCTGACGCTGGCGGTGCTGGATATCGACCACTTCAAGAACTTCAACGACACCTGGGGCCACCAGACCGGCGACCAGGTGATCCGGTTCGTGGCCAGCGTCATCGGCCGGATCGGCGCGACCCCGCGCTTCGCAGCCCGCTATGGCGGCGAAGAGTTCGCGATGATCTTCCCCGGCGAGGACGCCGCCATCGTCGAAGCCTGCCTGGAAGAGATTCGCGACGAGGTCGCCTCGCGCATGCTCAAGCGTCGCTCGACCAATGAAGACCTGGGCACCGTCACCCTGTCGGCGGGCCTCGCCACCCGAAAGGCCGGCGAGACCAGCGCCTGCACCATG
Organism: Caulobacteraceae bacterium; assembly: GCA_031425895.1. Classification (GTDB taxonomy): domain Bacteria; phylum Pseudomonadota; class Alphaproteobacteria; order Caulobacterales; family Caulobacteraceae; genus Caulobacter. The sequence goes on from JANPKF010000458.1 coordinate 4,524, forward strand.
GAGCGGGCTGACGCCGCCCTCTACATTTCCAAGCGGGCCGGGCGAAACCGCGTGACCAACGGCGAGAAGGTGACATCGGTCGCCGCCTAGGGCTGTCCTTCTCCCGCTTGTCGGGAGAAGGGATCAAAATAATTCTGGCGTTCCCCGGGGTTATTCGCGGTTACGCTCCTCCCAAAGCATCAGAGGGAGGTCCGTCATGGATTACGCAAAAATCAAGGTTGAGCTGGTCGACGGCGTCGCGGTCGTGATCATGAACGACCCCGGCTCGATGAACGCCGCCGGTCTGGACCTGGCCAGCGAACTGGCCCACGCCTTCCGCAGTGTCGCCGGCGGCCAGATCAAGGCCCGCGCCGTTGTGCTGACCGGCGAAGGCCGCGGCTTCTGCTCGGGGGCCAACCTGTCGGGCGGCGGCGCGGCCGGTCGTGAACTGGACGTCGATGGCAAGCCGGACGCCGGCAATGCGCTCGACAGCATCTACAACCCGCTGGTCACCCTGATCAAGAATTGCCCCGTGCCCGTGGTCACCGCCGTCAACGGCGCCGCGGCCGGCATCGGCTGCTCCTTCGGCCTGCTGGGCGACTACATTCTGGTCGGCGAGAGCGGCTACTTCCTGCAGGCCTTCCGCCGCATCGGCCTGGTGCCGGACGGTGGCTCGACCTACCTGCTGCCGCGCATGATCGGCCGCGCCCGGGCCATGGAAATGGCCCTGATGGGTGACAAGATCGGGGCCGCCAAGGCGCTGGAATGGGGCCTGTGCAACCGCGTCGTCGCCGACGCCGAACTGCGTGACGCCGCCATCGCCGTGGCCAAGGAACTGGCCAACGGCCCGGCCTCGCTGGGCCTCATCCGCCAGCTGATCTGGGACAGCCAGGACAACACCTGGGGCGAGCAGCTGCAGGCCGAACGCCGGGCCCAGAAGGTCGCCGGCAAGACCGACGACTTCGTCGAGGGCGTCAGCGCCTTCCTTCAGAAGCGTCCGGCGGCGTTCAAGGGGGCTTAAGCTGCGTGCTTCGACACGCGTCCCTACGGGCCGCTGCTCAGCATGACTGACTTTGGTGGGATGCTACCCGCTTGGTCATCCTGAGCAGCCCGCGTAGCGGGCGTGTCGAAGGACGCAAACTGCCTCAGCCATCCCAAGGCCCGGGACCGATGTCGGCCCGGGCCTTTCCTTTTTTCGGCGCCTTGCCGCGCAATACCGCCTCGAGCGCCAGCCGCGCCCAACGCGAGGCCTCGACCGGATCATCCTGCGCCTCTTCCGGCAGGCTGAAGTAGGGCAAGGCCGCCTGGCGATCGCGCTTCTTCTGGTGATAGACGAACGGCTCGCACCCGGCCGCGAGAAACGCCTCCCGCGTCTGGTCATCGACCTTCAGATAGATGGTCTCGCCGAACACCAGGGCGAACATCATCCCGTCCAGCCACACGCCCTTGCCGCCGAACATCCGCTTCACGACCACCGAGCCCAGTGGTTCGAACAGGTCGGTGAGATGCTCGTCCAAGGGAAAATCCGGAATGTGAGTAATTGCTCACTTGCAATCCCCGACGACATGTGAGCAAATGCTCACATCAAGGGGAACTGCTCATGTCCGCCAAACCTCGCATCGAACGCGCCGCGCTGGAAGTCTTTGTCCGCGAAGGCGTCGACGCCGCCACTACCCGCGCCATCGCCACGGAAGCCGGCGTGTCCGAAGGCGCCCTGTACCGCCACTACCGCAGCAAGGACGAACTGGCCGCCAGCCTGTTCATGACCGTCCACCGCCGCCTGTCCTCGCTGATCGAGGACAGCGCCGCCGAGGCGGTCGGCATCAAGGCCAAGGCCGCCGCCATTGTCCGCGCCTACTGCGAGGTGGCCGACGAGGATTGGCTGACGTTCGCCTTCCACCTCACCCAACTGCATCGCTTCATCCCCCTCTACCAGGAGGATGGCCGCGATCCGGTGACGGTGACCGAGAATGTCATCAAGCAGGCAATGATCAACGCCGAGTTGCCGCCGGCCGACCCGCGCCTGCTGGCCGCCATGGCCATCGGGGTCATCACCCAGACGGCCCAGAACAAGGCTTACGGGCGCCTGGGCGAAGACAGCCTGTCGGCCCACGCCCCGCTGATGACCGCAGCCGTTCAGGCTGTGTTGTTCGCCCGCTAACGCTTTTAGGGAATGATCCTCGCCATGCGCTCGATCCTTTTCGCCTGCTACTACTGGGCCGCCACGGTGTTCTACGCCCTGAGCGCCGTCCTCCTGTCGATCCTGCCCGGCCGCCGGCCGATGCGAGGGGCGATCAAGCTCTACACCCACCGGATGATGTGGGGCATGCGGGCCATCGCCGGTATCGACATCACCGTGAAGGGCCATGAGCGGCTGCCCAAGGGCGCCTTCATCGTCGCCGCCAAGCACCACAGCTGGGGCGATGGGTTCGTCCTCTACTCGTCGGTGCCGAACCTGACCTTCGTGACCGGCGACCATATGGAGAAGTTCCCGCTGATCGGCGGCCTCCTGCGCAAGCTGGGCGCGATCATCGTCGACAACTGCGGCGGGCCCGAAGCGCGCAAGGCGCTGAGCGAAAGCGCCGCCCTGGCCAACAAGGAAGGCCGCCGCATCCTGATCTTCCCGGAAGGCAACCTGGCCAAGCCGGGCGAGCATTTCCGCTATCGCTCGGGCGTCTACTTCATGGCGCGGGACTTTGGCCTGCCGGTTGTGCCGGTGGCGACGAACCTGGGGCTGTTCTGGCGGCAGCAGGACTTCCAGAAGACGCCGGGCAAGGCGACCGTCGAGTTCCTGGAGCCGATGGAGGTGGGGGACGACAAGAACGCCTTCCTGAAGAAGCTG
>JANPKF010000459.1:0-3264 GCA_031425895.1 Caulobacteraceae bacterium
GCGGTTGCCGCGGGTATGGTCACGCGGACTCGAGTGAAATTACCCTGTATTTCCCTGAAAACAGGCTCCGGCCAACCGCGCCAAAGGGACCCGACGCGGGCTGTGCGGAGACGCCGGCCGACGAATGCCACGGTATCAGGCATGTGGGCGCGAACGGAGACCGGTATCTGGTCTCCGTCGTTGAACAACGTGCGGTAAAGTCGGGGGAAATTCCCTGCGTTCAGGGACGAGGCAGCTACTCGGCAAGTGACTGGCGGAGAGGGTGGGATTCGAACCCACGGTACCCGTAAAGGCACGCCGCATTTCGAGTGCGGTACATTCGACCACTCTGCCACCTCTCCGCGGGGCCGATAGACGCTTGGTCGAACGAGCGGCTTCTCTAATGGGCGAGGCGCTGTGCCGCAAGCCGGTTCGAGAGAATTCGGTCAGCGTTGCGCGGGGAGGGGCAGACCGAGGGCCTCCCCCGTGGCCAGATCGCCGTCGATAACTTTGAACAACTCAGCGGGGCGACCGCCGGTGGCGGCTGACAGTCGGCCAGTGGGCTGGACCAGGCCGGTCCGTTCAACGCCGCGGCGGAAATTCTGCTTGTGCAACGACAGGCCGGCCACGGCCTCGGCGGCGGTCTGAAGCTCGGACAGGGTGAAGGCCGAAGGCATAAGATCGAAAAGGACGGGTCGGTATTTCAGCTTGCTGCGCAAGCGGCCGAGGCCGGTGGCAAGGATCCGGCGGTGATCGGAGGCCATGGCGCGGCCAGGGGCACCCGCGAGAGGCGTACGCCTCTGGTCGCGAGCGGCCTCGGCGACAAGGCCGGCCTCGTAAAGCAGTTCGTAGCGGTCCAGCACGAGGCCTTCGTTCCAGCGATGGGCGGGGGTGGTAGCGAACAGGGTTTCGATCCGGGCTTGACGTCGAAGGTCGCCAATAGCCCAGATGTTCAGGTCTGCGAGCACGGCGGCCAGGCAGGTGGGTTCGCCGTCGCGACGGTCTTCCCAGGGAAAGATATCCAGCACCGGGGTCCAGCGGGCCTCGGCCAGCGGGGCGTCTGCGGAGTCGGCTGTCAAGGCGAGGTAGCCGACCGAGACCTCCCGGCGGCGCTCGGGACCGGGGGTGGCGCGGGGGCTGTCACGACCGAGGTCGCCGAACGTGTAGAGCTGTTCAACGAAGCCGAGCCGGAAGCCGGTCTGGGCGGTCACAAAGTCGCGCAGGGACCGTTCGAAGGTGCGGTCGCGCGCGGGGTCGAAGGGGCCGAACGGCAGGGCAGCGTCGCCAGCCTCGCCGGGAGGGGCATCGCCGGGCGTCGTCAAAACGCAGGCCTTGCGGTCGCGCAGGGCGATGACGACCGCCGAGAGGCCGATGCGCACGCCCTGTTCGGCCCGCGCGACCATCGTCTACGCCGTGCGCCGGGTGTCGGCGGCGGGCATATTGCCTACCGCCGCGGCCAGTATCCGGTAGCGGTCGAGGTAGCGCTGCTGGGCGACCGGGGCGGGGAGGGGTTCGATGACCAGTTCATAGCCGGCGGGCGGGGTCCCGAAAAGGATCAGGGCTTCCTTCTTGCTGAAGCCCGCCAGCTGGGTGGCTTCAAAATAGGCGCAGGCGACGTCAGCCTTCTTGATCAGGGTCTTGATCTCGACGGGGTTCTTCGGCGGCAGGGCAAAACGGACATGGATGGCCCCTTCAAGCCGGGCCTCGAAGGCCTTGTAGTTGACGCCGAGCGCCGCCTTGAATGGCGAGATCATGTCGCCGATGACGTATTCCGAGGCGTCGTGGAGCAGGGCGGCGAGCCGCCATTTAGGGTCAAGTCCCGGTTTGATGTGGGCCGCGATCTCCTCGACAACGCAGGAGTGCTGGGCGACCGAGAAGGCGTGTTCGCCGACGGTCTGGCCGTTCCAGCGCGCGACGCGCGCCAGCCCGTGGGCGATGTCCTCGATCTCGATATCGAAGGGCGAGGGATCGAGCAGATCGAGCCGGCGGCCGGATAGCATACGCTGCCAGGCGCGGGGCTCTTTGGAGGGTCTGCGGGGCGTCACGGCCAAAGGGTCTGTCCTGCACTTTCTGGGCAGGGTTGGTGACGCATAGCGCCGCCCCGATCAAGGCCGGAGCCGGTGCCGGGGCGGTTATTCCCCGGCGTTGAGGGCCACCAGGCCCTTGGCGTCCTCGAAAGCGCGCTCCCGGCTACGGTCGCGGGAGCGGACGGTTGCGACCACCAGAGGACCGCCGACGGGCCCGCGGGCTTCATAGCCGACCAGTCGCCAACCAGACTCGGCGCTACGGCTGTCGGTCAGGATCCAGCTGATGCGGGTTCCCTCGCCACCGGCGCTGGCGCGAATTTCGGCGGCGTCGTCCTGCGCGTTGATATTGACGGTGTCGCCGTTGCGGCCGGAGCCCGAGACGCGGGCCGAGCCATTGCTGTCGTCGGCTTCGATCTGGAAGCCACCAATGCGGACGCTGGCCTTGTCGCCGCGGGTCTCGATCCGCATCCCGGGCAGGTGGACCGTAGCGTCGTCGCCTCTGCCGTCTGTTGCAACGCCCTGCGCGGGGACCAGGGCTCGCTCGCCAGCGGGCGCGGCCTGGTTCGCGGCGCGTTGGGCGCGGTCGGCCGCCACCTGGGCCACATCAGCCTGCGCGCCCGCGGCTTCGGCCTGCACCTCGGCCTCAGCGGCATTGATTGCGGCCATGGCGCGCGGCAGCTCGACTGACAGCCGCTGCTCAAAGGCCTTGAGTACATTTGCGGGCGTCTCGCCGTCCAATGACACGAGATGCAGGCTGACCTCGGCACCCTTCGGGCCGACATAGGTGCACACCGTGCCAGCCTCGGAGGCCGAGCCTTTGCGGGTCAGGGAACCCATGGTCTGGGGGCACTGCAGAGCCGTGACGACTTTCAACACCCCCTTGGCGTCGGTGTTCTCGCTGTGAGTCGAGGAAATACTGACGCCGTCGCCACAGGCAGCGAGTGTGGTGAAGGCGCAGATGGCGGGGATCAGAAGGGGACGGAGGGTCATCGACGGGTGGTCCTGGTATGGATCTATCCTGCGCGTGCTTCAGTCATATGCCAGTGAAATCGCGGTAAGGGCCGTGACCAAACCTGTTCGTTCCTGTGTTCACCCGCCCGGTCGTGCGCCCTCGCGCCGGCTCAAGAAGGCGAGCCGTTCGAACAGGTGGACGTCCTGTTCGTTCTTGAGCAAGGCCCCGTGCAGGGGCGGGATCAACTTGTTCGGCGACTTTTCGCGCAGGGCTGCGGGATCGATGTCGTCGACCAACAGCAACTTC
>JANPKF010000460.1:0-2352 GCA_031425895.1 Caulobacteraceae bacterium
CGACAGGTTGCGGCTGAGCAGCTTGCCGGCGCCGATGGCCCGGTACTTCACGCCGCGCAGGGCCAGCGGGATCAGGGCGACGATGACCAGGGCGTTGAAAATCACCGCCGAGAGGATGGCGCTTTCCGGGCTGTGCAGACCCATGATGTTCATGGCGCCAAGGGCCGGCAGGCTGGCCACGAACAGGGCCGGGATGATGGCGAAGTACTTGGCGACATCGTTGGCGATCGAGAAGGTGGTCAGGGCGCCGCGGGTGATCAGCAGCTGCTTGCCGACCTCGACGATGTTGAGGACCTTGGTCGGGTCGCTGTCCAGGTCGACCATGTTGCCGGCCTCGCGGGCGGCCTGGGCGCCGGTCTGCATGGCCACACCGACGTCGGCCTGGGCAAGCGCAGGGGCGTCGTTGGCGCCGTCGCCGCACATGGCGACCAGCCTGCCCTTGGCCTGTTCGGCGCGGATCATGCGCAGCTTGTCCTCGGGGGTGGCCTCGGCGAGGAAGTCGTCGACCCCGGCTTCGGATGCAATGGCGGCGGCGGTGACCGGGTTGTCGCCGGTGATCATCACCGTGCGGACGCCCATGCGGCGAAGGTCCGCGAACCGCTCCTTCACCCCCGGCTTGACCACGTCCTTGAGGTGGATGACCCCGACCAGGGCCCCGTTCTCGCTGCAGGCCAGGGGCGTGCCGCCCGAGCGGGCGATGCGGTCGACGGCCTGGCGGAATTCGGCGGGCGCGTCTTCCGGGCCGAGGTTCAGGGTCTTGAGCACGGCATCGACCGCGCCCTTGCGCCAGCTGTTCTTGCCGGCGTCGAGGCCCGACTGGCGGGTGACGGCCGAGAAGGCGATGAAGGTCGCATCGGCGGGCGTGTCGGCGGTCAGGCCCTCATTGCGGGCCAACTCGACGATGGAGCGGCCTTCCGGGGTCTCGTCGGCGAGCGACGCCATAATGTCGGCGCGCAGGGCGGCCTCGGGGCGGACGCCGGGCGCCGGGACGACCTCGGTGGCCATGCGATTGCCGAAGGTGATGGTGCCGGTCTTGTCGAGCAGCAGGGTGTCGATGTCGCCGGCCGCCTCGACGGCGCGGCCGCTGGTGGCCAGGACGTTGACCTTCAGCAGGCGGTCCATGCCGGCGATGCCGACGGCGCTGAGCAGGCCGCCGATGGTCGTCGGAATGAGGGTGACGAACAGGGCGCCGAGGATCATCGGGTCCAGCTTGACGCCGCTGTAGGCGCCCAGGCCCACCAGGGTGACGACGGCCACCAGGAAGACCAGGGTCAGGCCGGCCAGCAGCACGGCCAGGGCCAGTTCGTTGGGCGTCTTGCGGCGGTCGGCGCCTTCGACCATGGCGATCATCCGGTCGAGGACGGTGGAGCCCGCCTCGCTGGTGATGCGCACCTTGATCCAGTCGGAGACGACGGTGGTGCCGCCGGTGACGGCGGACCGGTCGCCGCCGCTTTCGCGGATCACCGGGGCGCTTTCGCCGGTGATGGCGGCCTCGTTGACGGAGGCGACGCCCTCGATGATCTCGCCGTCGGAGGGGATGACGTCGCCGGCCTCGACCAGCACCACCTCGCCGACGCCCAGCTTGTGGGCCGGGGTGGGGATCCAGGTTCCGGTCTTGGGATCGACCAGCAGCTTGGCCTTGGTGGTGACGCGGGTGGCCCGGAGGGCGTCGGCGGCGGCCTTGCCCCGGCCCTCGGCGACGCTCTCGGCCAGGTTGGCGAAGAGGACCGTCGCCCAGAGCCACAGGGCGATCTGGATCTCGAACCCGGCCGGCTGGCCGGTGGCGACGGCGACCACGGCCGAGACGGTGGCCAGGGCGGCGACGACCTCGGTGGCGAGGATGACCGGGTTGCCGGTCAGCTTGCGCGGGTCGAGCTTGAGGAAGGCCGACTTCAGCGCGTCGAGGATGACGGCGCGGGAGAGGGTGGCGGAGCCGATGGTGCGTTTGGCGCCGGTGGCGATATCGGACATTGGAATGCGTCCTTGAAGGGGATCAGCGGGCCGCCGCCAGCACCTGGAAGTGCTCGACGATCGGGCCAAGGGCGAGGGCCGGAAAGAACTGCAGGCCGCCGAGGATCAGGATGATCCCGATCAGCAGACCCGTGAACAGCGGCCCGGAGGAGGGCAGGGTGCCGGCGGTGGGGGCCAGCTTGGGCTTGGCCGCCAGCGAACCGGCGATAGCCAGCACCGGCACGATGTAGGCAAAGCGGCCCAGCAGCATGGCGATGCCCAGCGTGGTGTTCCACCAGGGGGCGTTGGCGGTCAGGCCGGCAAAGGCCGAGCCGTTGTTCCCCGCCGCCGAGGTGTAGGCGTAGAGCATTTCCGACAGGCCGTGCGGACCGCTGTTGAGCA
>JANPKF010000461.1:0-3713 GCA_031425895.1 Caulobacteraceae bacterium
ATGTAGATGGTGATGAGGATCACATAGGGGTCGCGGCCGCCCTGGAAGATGGCCCAGGCCCAGGCCCCCCTCGGCATGTTGCGAAAGCCGGCGCCGGCATAACCCGCCGCGTCGGCTCCGGCCATCGCGACCGGCTCCAGACTGCCAGGCAAGGGACCGCCTAGCGGCCCCGGCGTGGGCGTTCCAACCATCCGACGTCTCCCAGTTCGCTCAAGCAGGAAGCCGTCTCAGATCGCGGCCTTGGCCCTACCGTGAGCCTGAATTCGCCCACAGGGAAGAGGGATTTTAAACGGCCGTTGGGCGCCCTTGGGGCAGTGCGACGATCTACAGCAGGATGCGGCGCTCGACCGCCGCCCGCCGTGCGTCATCGACCCCCAGCACCTCGAGCAGGTAGCCATCGATGGAGCCGTGCTGCGACTTCATGGCGGCGAAAGCCCGCTCCAGATAGGCCGCCTCGACCCCCATGGCGGTGATGATGGCGTCGTCGTCGGGGCGCTTGCCCGTCAGTTCCTCCACATGCCCGGCAAACGCCGGCAGGCGCTTGGCGAACCGCTCGGCGTCGTTGGTCAGCAGGTAGTCGGCCATGATGTCGTCGGGGTGCACGCCGGCGATATGGTGGGTCAGGGCGCAGAGGATGCCGGTCCGGTCCTTGCCGGCCGCGCAGTGGACCAGGGTCGCCCCGTCCGTTTCCCCCAGCCGCGCGAACCAGCGGCTGTAGGCGTCCACGTGCCGTGCGTCGTGCGGCGCGCGGTCGTAGTAGGTCAGCATGTACTCGCGCATGGTGTCGGAGGTGATGGTCCCCGAGGCCATGAACCTGTGCCAGGGGTCCTCGCCGTCCTCCGGGTGATCGTTGGCGATCACCTCGGCCGCGAAACCCTTCCAGCGCCGCGACGGGCTGCGCTCGCGCTCACCCGGACGGCGCAGGTCGACGATCAGGCTGACGCCCAGCGCCGCCAGCGCCTCCAGTTCCTCGTCCGAGGCCTCGGCCTGGTGAGCCGAGCGGAAGAGGACGCCCTTCTTCATGTGGCGCTGGCCTGCGGCGTAGTCGCCGAAGTCGCGCATGTTCTCGATGGTGGCGAAGGGCAGTTTGCGGGTCATGGCGGGGCTCTTAGTCTGTAGCCGTGACGAAAGCGAGACGCGGAGGCCCCGTCCGGCGGAAGTGTTGGCGGTTCCGCCGCACGGGCGGGACCGAGGCTAGAGCCCCTCCGCCAGAATGACGCGGTAGTCGGCGCCCTTCAGCCGGTGCGGCAGGGCTTCCTGGTAGGCCGGGCTGTTGTACCAGGCCTTGGCCGCGTCCATCGTCGGGAAGCTGATCAGCACCACGCCGTCGGCCTTGTCGCCCTCGAGGGTCTCGACCGGGCCGTAGAAGGCCAGCGGGGTCATCGGATGATCGCCTCGCGCGCCGGCCGCCTTCTGACCATAGGTCGCCATCTCCCCGGCGTCGGTGATGGCGTTGCGGATGAAGATCACATAGGCGGTCATCTGGCGTTCCTCGTCTGATTTTGGCGGCACGCTAGGCAGGCGCGGCGGCGGCGCCAAGTATGACGTGGCGGCAGGCGGGCAGCATCCCTGAACCCGCCCCCAGCATCCCTGCGTTGACATCACGGGCATCGGGGCCACATGGAAACCCGACACTTAAGCGCCTCCCCGCGCGCGATCCCTAAGGACCCCCGAATGTCGGACGCCGCCGCCCCGGCCGCCACTGCCCCAGCCTGGACCCCCTCCGCCGCCCAGAACCTGGAGAAGGTGTTGTGGGTCAAGCACTGGACCGACCGGCTGTTCAGCTTCGCCATCACCCGTCCGGACACCTTCCGCTTCCGCTCGGGCGAGTTCGTGATGATCGGCCTGCCGCCGGCGGAAGGCGAGACCAAGCCGATCCTGCGCGCCTATTCGATCGCCTCGCCGAGCTTCGCCGAGGAACTGGAGTTCCTGTCGATCAAGGTGGCCGACGGACCGCTGACCTCGCGCCTGCAACACATCCAGCCCGGCGACGACGTTCTGCTCGGCAAGAAGCCGACCGGCACCCTGGTGCTCGACGCCGTGCGGCCGGGCAAGCGCCTGTTCCTGTTCGGCACCGGCACCGGTCTCGCACCCTTCCTGTCGGTGGCTCGCGACCCGGACGCCTATTCCAACTTCGAGCAGGTCATCGTCGGCCATGGCGTCCGCGAGGTCAGTGAACTGGCCTACCGCGACCTGTTCACCGCCGGGATCTTCGAGGACCCCCTCGTCGGCGAAGAAGCGCGCAAGCAGCTGGTCTACTACCCGACCGTCACCCGCGAACCCTTCGAGCGCCAGGGCCGGTTCACCGACCTGATCAGTTCGGGCCAGTTGTTCCGCGACCTCGGGCTGGAGGGCGTGACCTTCAACCGTGAGGAAGACCGCATCATGCTGTGCGGCTCCATGGACTTCATCAAGGACATGGCGGCGCTCTGCGAAAGCCACGGCCTGGTCGAGGGCTCCAACGCCGAACCGGGCGACTATGTGCTGGAGCGGGCGTTCGTGGGCTAACCTCGCTACCGTCATCCCGGACGGCCGCAGGCCGATGCGGGACCCAGGGGGTGACAGAGTGCGAGGCTGACCGCCGCCGACGTCGGCGGATGACGCCCCTGGATCCCGGCTCTCCGCTACGCTACGGCCGGGATGACGAGGGTTGGGAACTGTGGGACACCGCTCCCATGTCGCTCAAGAACCTCACCGTCGAAGACGCCCGCGCCCGGATGCTGGGCGCCGCTACACGAACAGGCGCCCACACGCTCGCCCTCTCTGATGCCGATGGCGCGACGCTCGCCGCGGACATCCACGCCACCCGCGACCAGCCGCCGTTCGACGCCTCCGCCATGGACGGCTGGGCGGTCATCGGCGACCCGGTTGAAGGCGATCAGCTGGCCATCGCCGGCGAGAGCGCGGCTGGTCGGGGTTACGACGGACCGCTGGAAGCAGGTCAGGCCGTCCGCATCTTCACCGGCGCCGCAGTGCCCGCCGGCGCGACCCGCGTCGTCATCCAGGAAGACACCGAGCGGGACGGCGACACCGTCCGCATCACCCGCCCGCCCTCGCCCGGCGCCAACATTCGCCGCGCCGGGGGCGACTTCCAGGCCGGCGCCCTGTTGCTGGCCGCGGGAACACGGCTCGATCCCTGGCGCCTGTCCCTGGCCGCCGCCGCCGGGCGGGGCAGCCTGCAGGTCAGCGCCCGGCCGACCATCGCCATCCTGGCCACCGGCGAGGAGCTGGTGTCGCCCGGCGGCCAGCCGGGACCGTTCCAGATCTTCGAGAGCGGCAGCGCCGGCCTTGTGCCGATGATCGCCCGCTGGGGCGGTCTCGCCCACCGCCTGGCCCCGGCCCGTGACGACGAGGACGCCATCGCCGCCGCCGTAGCCGGCGCGGACGCCGAACTGATCGTCACCGTCGGCGGCGCCTCGGTCGGCGACTACGACCTGGTCAAGCCGGCCCTGAAGCGGCTCGGCCTGGAGCTGCTGGTCGAGAGCATCAACGTGCGCCCGGGCAAGCCGACCTGGTTCGGGACCCTGGCCGACGGTCGCCGCGTGCTGGGCCTGCCGGGCAACCCGGCCAGCGCCTTCGTCTGCGCCGAGCTCTTCCTCAAGCCCCTGATCGCGGCGATGTCGGGCGGCGCGGCCGGCCCCTTGATGGAGCCGGCCGTCCTCGCCGCTGACCTGCCAGCCGCCGGCCCGCGAGAGCACTGGATGCGGGCCATC
>JANPKF010000462.1:0-5054 GCA_031425895.1 Caulobacteraceae bacterium
TTTATTCCCTGAACGCTCTGGTCACCATCGAGGAAACCGACGGCCGCTTCGCCCGCGCCGCCCGGTCCGGCTGGTTCATGACCGAGCACCTCGCCCCCGTCGGATCTGACTTCGAGACCGACCCGGCCGGGGTGGCGCAACGTTTCGTCGGCGCGCCCTATCTGTGGGGCGGGCGTGAGAGCCTCGGTCTCGACTGCTCTGCCCTGGTCCAGCAGGCCCTGAATGCCTGCGGCGTCGCCTGCCCGCGCGACACGGACATGCAGGCGCGGATCGGACGGGCCATCGAACCGGCCGACCTGGCCCGCGGCGACCTGGTGTTCTGGAAAGGACACGTCGCCATGATGCTGGACGCCGAGCGGATGGTGCACGCCAATGGCCACCATATGGCGACGGTCGTGGAGCCCCTCAGTGACGCGGTCACGCGTATCGAAGCGGCCGGACATGGCCCGCCGACCGCCTACCGCCGGGTCTGACCGCCGAGTTTGTTGCGCAGTTCCTCGAGCGCTTCGTTGGATTTTTCCAGCTGCTCCCCGTCCAGCTTGACCTGGCCGATGCGGCCAAGGTCGAACAGCGTCTTCATCACCGCCAGGGCGATGATGGCCCAGAGCGGGTTGCCGATCAGCATCACGGGGATGGCGGCGATGAACAGGGTGAAGTGCATGACGATGATCCGGCCGTAGGGCTCGAACATCTGGGCTATGGGATTGGTGTCGCGATACCGGCCCTTGGCCAGCCAGTCGGTGACGAAGCTGAACACCTGCCAGCCGACGATGGCCATCAGGCTCCAGAAGAAGCCGGGCTCGGTCCGGGCCAGGCCCTCGACGAAGCGGTAGAGGCCAAGCGGGGAGGGGTCGAAGGCAGCCAGCCTGTTCACCCCGCCGCCAATGCTGGTCATGACCAGGACGAAGGTGCCGTGGACGAAACAGAACAGGCCGTAGTGGAAAGTGAAGAAGGGGATCAGGAAGCCGCTCAAGAACAGGCCGACGCGCCCGAGCGGGATGCTGCTGCCGGCAATCTTGAGGATGGTGACGGCCCCGATGGCGACGTTCTCGCACCAGTAGAGAATGAGCAGCACCGCGGCCGGCCAGCCGAACAGCAGGATGCAGACGATCGGCACGGCGTTGGCCGCGATGATGCCCAGCGATGACCAGCGCTTCGCCGCGGCCATGAAGGCCCGGATCCGTTCGGCGCCGCTCATGAGGCGGGAAGGGCCAGGGCCGCCAAAGCGGCGGCGAGCGGAAACAGGCGCATGCAAACTCCCCCGAAGGCGGAGAGACTAGCCCGGCTTCGGCGCAAAGAAAAACGGGCCCCGCAAAGCGGAGCCCGTTGATCAGTTCGCTGACGCGTCGGGCCTATTTGGCCGGCGGCGGTGCGGCCGGCTTGGCCGGCTCGGCGGTGGCCGGCGGCTGGGTCGCGCCGCCCGGGGCGGTCTTGGGGTCGGGGGTCGTGCCGGTGGCGGTCGGCGCGCCTTCGGCGGCCGGAGCCTCGGCGGGGGCGGCGGCCGGCTTCGGCGCCGGGATCGGCAGGGTCGAGCCGAGGGTGTGCAGGTAGGCCAGAATGGCGATGCGGTCTTCCTGCTTCTTCAGGCCGACGAAGCTCATCTTGGTGCCGGCCACGTGTTTCTGCGGCGCCTTCAGGAACTGGTCCATCTCGTCCCAGCCCCAGATCTTGCCAGCCCCGAAGGCCTTCATGCCGTCCGAATAGGAGAAGCCGGCGTGAACGCCCGGCTGCTTGCCCATGGTGCCGTACAGGTTGGGGCCGGTGCCGTTGGCGCCGCCAGCGGTGAAGCTGTGGCAGCTGGTGCACTTGGCCGAGACGGCGGCGCCCAGAGCCGGGTCGGTGGCCGGGATCACGGTGCCCCAGTCCGGGGCGACCTCGGCGGCAGGGCCGGCTTCCCCGGTGTCGGCGACCGTGACGGCGTAACCGTACTTGTCCTTCTCGAGCTCATGGCCCCCGAACACCATGCCGCTGACTTCCCGCAGGCCGAAAACGGCCAGGCCCGCCACCAGCACGCCAGCGGCAATTTTGTTGAACGTCAGGTCGCTCATGTTCGCTCGAACTCGTCGGTTTGTGGGGCGTCGGGACTCAACGGAATCCCGGCGGTTGTTGCGCCCGGCTCTCTTACACGCTACCGCCGCCTTCGCAAGCGCAAGGCCCCTCAAGAACGCCCGTATCCTCAATGAAACCCATCGTTCTGATCCCCGCCCGAATGGCCGCCACCCGGCTGCCCGACAAGCCGCTGGCCGATATCGGCGGCGTGGCGATGATCGTGCGGGTTCTGCGCCAGGCCGAGAAGGCGAACATCGGCCCGGTGGCTGTGGCGGCGGGCGATCAGGAGATCGTCGACGCGGTGCTCGCCGCCGGCGGCCAGGCCGTGCTGACCGACCCCGCCCTGCCCAGTGGTTCGGACCGCATCCAGGCCGCCCTCCATGCCCTGGACCCCGACGGCAAGCATGACGCGGTTATCAACCTGCAGGGTGACATGCCCTTCGTCGAACCCTCGATCCTGAGCGCCTGCGCCGGCCTGATGGCCGCTCAACCGAGCTGCGATGTCGCCACCGTCGTCGCCGCCGAGGCCGGCGAAGCCGACCGTTCCAACCCCGACGTGGTGAAAGCCATCCTCGCCCTCGAAGCCGACGGCAGGTCCGGCCGCGCCCTCTACTTCACCCGCTCCACCCTCTATGGCGAGGGGCCCGTCTGGCGCCACATCGGCATCTACGGCTACCGCCGCGCCGCGCTCGAGCGATTTAACAGCGCGCCGCCTTCGGCCCTGGAGCGGCGCGAGAAACTGGAACAGCTGCGCGGCCTCGAAATGGGCCTCAGCTACTGGGCGTCCATCGCAGAGGCCGCGCCCATCTCCGTCGACAACCCGGCCGACCTTGAAGCGGCCCGGGCTTACGCAAAGACTGTCTGAACACACCATGCTCAAGAAGATCGCCTTCCAGGGCGCCCCCGGCGCCAACAGCCATGAGGCCTGCCGCGACTATTTCCCGGCTTATGAAGCCGCCCCCTACGCCACCTTCGAGGAAGCCTTCGAAGCGGTCAGCAGCGGCGTCTGCGAACTGGGCATGATCCCGGTCGAGAACTCCATCGCCGGCCGCGTCGCCGACGTCCACCACCTGCTGCCCTCCAGCGGCCTGAAGATCATCGGCGAACGCTTCAAGCCGATCCGCTTCCAGCTGATGGCCAACAAGGGCGTCAAGCTGGACCAGATCGCCACGGTCAGCAGCATGGCCATCGCCCTGCACCAGTGCCGCAAGTCGCTCAAGAAACTCGGCGTCCAGACCGAGGCCGTGGGCGATACCGCCGGCGCCGCCCGCTCCCTCTCGCAGCATCCTGACCCGACCAAGGCGGCCATCGCCCCGGCCCTGGCCGCCGAGATTTACGGCCTCGACATCCTCGCGAAAGACATCGAGGACGAGCGCCACAACACCACCCGCTTCCTGGTGATGACCGCCGACAAGGCCCCGCCGGCCCCGGCCTTCACCGCCCGCTGCATCACCAGCTTCTGCTTCCGGGTGAAGAACCTGCCGGCCGCCCTCTACAAGGCGATGGGCGGTTTCGCGACCAACGGCGTCAACATGACCAAGCTGGAAAGCTACATGGAGGGCGGCGCCTTCACCGCCACCTTCTTCTACGCCGAGGTCGACGGTCGCCCCGAGGACCGGGGCCTGGCCCTGGCGCTGGAGGAGCTGGCCTTCTTCACCGACCGCATCGAGATCCTCGGCGTCTTCCCG
This sequence comes from Caulobacteraceae bacterium, assembly GCA_031425895.1. Classification (GTDB taxonomy): domain Bacteria; phylum Pseudomonadota; class Alphaproteobacteria; order Caulobacterales; family Caulobacteraceae; genus Caulobacter. The sequence goes on from JANPKF010000462.1 coordinate 3,738, forward strand.
GCCGATCCGTTCCGCGACCGCGTTTAGAACGGGCTTGGATTGGCGCGTGACTTGAGCGTGCCGATTGTTGCGATCATCGCCAGTCCGCTGATCAGGCCCAGCACCCCGCCGACGATCACGAACAGTAGGGCCATCCCCTCGGCCCCGGCGGGGTCCCCCACCTGTACGCCGAGCATCCCGGCCAGCGGACCCGGAAAGATGATTATCAGCGGAAAGGCCAGCGCCAGCCAGCCTGGCCGCCTGCTGTCGCGCAGGCGGAACATCATTACGAGAGTCTCGGCGGCGAGTATTCCCAGCCAGACGTAATCCGGCGCTTGCAGCAGGATAGAGACGACCAACGCGGCCGCCACCAGTATCTGAGCGCCCCAGTATGTTTCCCGCGACATTTCGGAGCCTCCCGTCGAAATTCCAAACTACCGGCCACACCGGCGACTGTCAGCCCTTTGACGAAACCGGCGCGGCGCCTCACCGTTGACCCATGATGCGCCCCAAATTCTCGCGATTGCTCGTCCCCTCGCTGGCCGTCCTGGCCCTGACCCTCGCCGCCTGCGACCGCAAGGCCGAACAGGCGGCCGCTCCGGCGTCTGTCCCCGAAGCCGAGGCCAGCCCCTCCGACACCGCCATGACCTCGGCCGGAGCGGCGGTCGACGCCGTCACCACGGCGCCCGGCGAGCAGGGCGGTACCGACCAGTGGCGCAAGGTTGCCTCGACTGAGGACCAGGACCGCATCGCCCGGCTGGACGGCGCCTGGGGCGCGGCGCTCAGCGAGGCGGACACCGAATACGGCGCGATGATCGACGCCAAGGGCATGCTGCTGGTGCCCAGGGCCGCCTTGCCCGGCAACCTGCAGCCCGGCCCCGGGACCTATCGCTGCCGGACCATCAAGGTCGGCTCGATGGACGGCAAGGGCCTGGCCTACGTCGAATACCCCTGGTTCAAATGCAGCATCGACCTGACCCCGGGCGGCGACCTGATCCTGACCAAGACCACCGGCAGCCAGCGCACCCGCGGCCTGCTCTATCCCGACGCCGCGAACGCCAATCGTCTGGTCTTCATCGGCGCCCAGGCCTGGGGCATGGACGAGACGGGCTTCCCGACCTACGGCCAGATGCCCGATCGCGATCAGGTCGGCGTCTTCGAGCGCATCGGCACGGAGCGGTGGCGGCTGGTCGTGCCGTTCCCGAAGCAGGAATCGAAGCTCGACGTGCTGGAGCTGAAGAAGTGAAGCCGTCGGACGACGAAGCGAAGCTGGCGGCCCTCATACAAGCGCTGATTGAAGGCGAAGAAAGCGGGGCACCCAAGCCTTTCGACTTCGAC
>JANPKF010000463.1:0-1954 GCA_031425895.1 Caulobacteraceae bacterium
CCACGCCGCCCGAGCCCGCGCCGGGCACCGGCAGATCCTTGGCGGCGTAAACGCCGGTGGCCAGCAGCACGGCGTCATGCTCGCGGCGCAGGTCCTCCAGGGTGGCGTCCTTGCCGACCTCGAAGTTCAGCTTGAAGACGATGCCGCCATCGGCGAGGCGGTCGGTGCGGCGCTGGACGACGTCCTTCTCCAGCTTGAAGCCGGGGATGCCGTAGACCAGCAGGCCGCCCGGCCGGTCGTAACGGTCATAGACGGTGACACTGTAGCCCTGCTCGCGCAGCCGCTCCGCCGCCGCCAGACCGGCGGGCCCCGCGCCGACGATGCCGACCGACTGTCCGCGATCGGGGCCGGCGGCCAGCGGCGGCACCCAGCCTTCTTCCCAGGCCTTGTCCGACAGATAGCGCTCGACAGCGCCGATGGTGACGGTGCCATGGCCCGACTGCTCGATGACGCAGTTACCCTCGCACAGCCGGTCCTGCGGGCAGATTCGGCCGCAGATCTCGGGCATGGCGTTGGTCGCCTGCGACAGCTCGTAGGCTTCCTGCAGCCGGCCGGCAGCGGTCATCCGCAGCCAGTCGGGGATGTTGTTGTGCAGCGGGCAATGGGTCTGACAGAAGGGAATGCCGCACTGCGAGCAGCGCGAGGACTGTTCCGCCGCCTTGGCGTCGACGAAGTCGGCGTAGATTTCCTGGAAGTCGCGGTCGCGCGCGGTCGCCTCACGCTTCTGCGGCGTGCGGCGGTCGATCACCGTAAACTTCAGCATCCGTTCGGCCATAAGAGTCCTCACCCGCTCACGGGGTCGAAAATTGCGTGGAACGGCTCTTAGGGACTCGTTTGAGCAACAAGAATGCGACGGTCTATTAAATAGACTGAAATTCAGGTGATGACGGGTTTCGCGGCGCCATAAGCCTCAAGCCATAGCGATATTGGTCCTATAATTAGACCGTATGCCTGCGGGGCGCCTTGCGGTCCCCGTGTTTTCACCGGCCTTGCCAAGACCGGAAATCAACCCGACAAGGTGCGCCTCTCGATCCTCAGAGGCGTACCGATGCCCGATTGGCTGTCAGCCATCATCCTTGGCCTGGTCGAAGGCCTGACCGAGTTCATTCCGGTCTCCTCGACGGGTCACCTGTTACTGACCAGCCGGGCGCTGGGGCTGGAGCCGGGGTTCTGGGACACCTTCGTGGTGATGATCCAGCTGGGCGCCATCCTCGCGGTCATCGCCCTCTACTTCCAGAGGCTGTGGAAGGTGCTTATCGGCCTGCCGACCCGCCCGGAGGACCGCCGCTTCGCGCTCAGCGTCCTGATCGCCTTTATCCCGGCGGTGGTCCTCGGCCTTCTGCTGCACGACTTCATCAAGCAGGTGCTGTTCAATCCCTGGATCGTCTGCTGGTCGCTGATCATCGGCGGCGTGGTGCTGATCCTGCTCGACCGCTGGCGGCCGACGCCAAAAGTCACTGACGCCATGCAGACGCCGTTCCGTACGGCGCTCGGTGTCGGCCTGCTTCAGTGCCTGTCCATGATCCCCGGCGTCTCGCGCTCGGGCGCCACCATCGTCGGCGGCGTGCTGATGGGCATGGAGCGCCGGGCGGCGGCCGAGTTCAGCTTCTTCCTGGCCATCCCGACCATGGTCGGCGCCTTCGCCCTCGACTTCCTTGAGGGTCACGAGGTCATCTTCGCGCGGCCCGATGGCTGGCAACTGATCGCGCTTGGTTTCGTGGTGTCGTTCGTCAGCGGCCTGGTGGTCATAAAGTGGATGCTGGGCTTCATCGACAAGCACGGCCTCAGCCCCTTCGGCTGGTGGCGCATCGCGGCGGGGATCGTCGGGCTGGGGTTGTTGGCGTTCGGCTGAGCCTGGGTGCGTGCTTCGACACGCGGCCTGTGGCCGCTGCTCAGCATGACTGACTTTTGTGAAGCGATACCCTGTTAGTCATCCTGAGCAGCCCGCAGCATG
>JANPKF010000464.1:0-3633 GCA_031425895.1 Caulobacteraceae bacterium
CCGCCGGCAAGGCCCAGAACCGCCGCGTCGAGATCGTCATCCGCCCGCTGCGCGGCTGACGGCAAGGGACTTCAGGGGCGCTTCCGATCAACCTCGGGGGCGCCCTTACCCCATCGCAAAGACACACAGCTTGTTGCCGTCCAGGTCGCGGAAATAGGCGGCATGCCGGCCCGGCCCCCGCTCGCCGGGCGGTCCCTCACAGACGGCGCCCAGCTCGATCGCCTTGTCATAGACCGCCTGGACCATCGCCGGGTCCCTGGCCCGCAGGGCGATCATCGCCCCGTTGCCGGCGCTGGCCGGCTGACCATCGAACGGCGCGGTGATGCCGAACGCCGCCCCGTCCCCACCCCCATAGATCACACCCCCCGCCATCGGCATCACCTGCCGCCCGCCGAGGGGCCCCAGCACCGCATCATAGAAGGCCTTGGCCCGCTCGATGTCATTGGTGCCGAACGTGCTGTAGCCGATCATGAGGTCGCTTCCGTTTCATTTAGCAACTAATGGCGCGATGGCGCCCCTGTCGAGGCGCAACTCGGCCTTGCCCAGGAGCCCCTCAGAGGCCTTCGGGCAATATGCCTAGACATATTCATCTGCAATTTCAGAGCTTTCCTACAGTTCGTCGCACCCTGCCCATTCCCGCTCCGCCGCCGTAGGTCGCACCGGTGCGCTTTCGACCTACAAAGCCGAAGCTTCGACCCACGTCCGGGGCTACGCCGCGACCTACATCCGCAGCGCTCTGACCCACGCAAAAGCCCACGAATTCGGGGCCTTGGCCGATTTTCACGCCCCCTCGGACGGCGTCGGGCTTTTTTGTAGGTCGGGCCCGCCGCGGTATAATGGTCGCCGCTTCGATAGCGCCGCCCGTCGGTGACGGTGATAGCCTCGGCGACATCCCCCGGAGACCGCCCTTGAAACCCGCCCCCATGACCTGCGACGAAGCCTCGCGGAAACTGCTCGGCCGCCCGGCCGACGAGATTTCCGGGCTGGAGCGGGTGGTCATCGAGCGGATCATCGCCCGGGACGCCATCTCCCGCGACCTGTCGGCAAACGCCGATGACATGACCTTCGGCCAGCGGCTGGCCGACCGGGTGGCGGCCGTCGGCGGCTCCTGGGCCTTCATCATCGGGTTCGGTGTCGTGCTGGTGGTCTGGGTGGCCCTCAACAGCTGGGCGCTCGTCGTCGCGGGCATCAAGCCCTTCGACCCCTACCCTTTCATCTTCCTCAACCTGATGCTGTCGATGCTGGCCGCCCTGCAGGCGCCGGTGATCATGATGAGCCAGAACCGCCAGGCCATCAAAGACCGCGAGGCCGCCCGTCACGACTACGAGGTCAACCTCAAGGCCGAGCTGGAGATCATGGCCCTGCACGAAAAGCTCGACGCCCTGCGTGACCACGACCTTGCCGAACTGCTGCGGCAGCAGATCGAACTGCTGAAACGTCTGTCTCCCCAGGACAAGAGCGGGCAGCCGTAAGAAATCCTCAGTTCCCTACCCTCGGGTCAGGCGGCTATCAGGGCCGGACCACGGAGCCTTTCATGACCGACCTCGCCGCCCTCTTCACGCCCCTGACCTTCGCCCACGGCCCTGCGATGAAGAACCGCCTGATGCTGGCGCCGCTGACCAACACCCAGAGCCATGCCGACGGCACGCTGTCGGACGAAGAGTTTCACTGGCTGGTCAAGCGGGCCGAGGGCGGCTTTGGCCTGACCATGACCTGCGCCGCCCATGTGCAGCGCATCGGCCAGGGCTTTCCCGGCCAGCTGGGCATCTGGTCCGACGACCACCTGCCGGGCCTGACCCGCCTGGCCGCCGCCATCAAGTCCAACGACAGCGTCGCGGTGGTCCAGCTGCACCACGCGGGCATGCGCTCGCCGGCCGAGCTGATCGGCGAGGCCCCGGTCTGTCCGTCCGACAACGAGGAATTCAAGGCCCGCGCCATGACCGGCGACGAGGTGTTGCAGCTGAAGTCCGACTTCGTGGCCGCCGTCGTGCGGGCCGAGAAGGCCGGCTTCGACGGCGTCGAGTTCCACGGCGCCCACGGCTACATCCTCTGTCAGTTCCTCTCCGACGAGATCAATACGCGCACCGATCAGTGGGGCGGCTCGCTCGACAATCGGGTGCGCCTGATCCACGATATCCTCGTCGAGGCCCGCGCCGCCTGCCGCCCTGACTTCCAGATCGGCCTGCGCCTGTCGCCCGAGCGTTTCGGGCTGAAGCTGGCCGAGATCCGCGAGGTGGCCGGCAGGCTGATGACCAGCGGCCTGATCGACTACCTCGACATGAGCCTGTGGGACGTCGGCAAGCTGCCGATGGAAGAAGAGTTCGCCGAAAAGAGCCTGATCGACTGGTTCGCCGAACTGCCGCGCGGTGAGTGCCGCCTGGGCGTCGCCGGCAAGATCATGGACCCGGCCTATGCCGCCTCGCTGCTCGACAAGGTCGACTTCGTCCTGCTTGGCCGCGCCGCCATCCTGCACCACGACTGGCCGCATCGCGCCACCCGGGAAGACGGCTTCAAGCCCGTCAGCCTGCCGGTCACCCGCGCCTACCTGGCCAGCGAAGGGCTCAGCCCGGTGTTCCAGGATTATATGGCGGCCTGGAAGGGCTTCGTGGCCGAAGACGCCGCCTGACCTTCCGTCAATCTTGCCCCCTCCATTTCTTTTGACTACGCACGGCTCATGACCACGCCCTTCACCACCCTGCTGGCCCAGTTGGCCGCCCGGCCCGACGGCTCTTCCCTGACCGTCACCGACGACTGGACCCAGGGCCGCACCCTGTTTGGCGGTATCAGCGCCGCCTTCTGCGTGGCGGCCGGCGAGCGGACGGCGGGCGAGGATCGCGAGGGCGGCGCCCCGCCCCTGCGGTCGGCCCAGTTCGCCTTTGTCGGCCCGGCGTCGGGGCCCCTGCGGGTCTCAACCGAGGTCCTGCGCCGGGGCAAGTCCACCGTCTTCGTCCAGGCCGACGTGCACGGCGAGGCGGGCCTGGCCACGCGCGCCCTGCTGACCTTCGGCGCCGGCCGGGCCAGCGCCATCGACGACGAGGACTATCCGGCCCCGCCGACCCTCAACCCCGACGACTGCCCGCCCCTGCACGGCAAGGCCGGCCAGGGTCCCGGCTTCGTCGCCAACTTCGACATCCGGCCGGCCAATGGCGTGGCCATCTTCAGCCGCGAGGCCCGCGAGGCCGACAACCGCCCGGACCTGTTGCTCTGGGCGCGCCATCGCGACCCGGACGCCGGCATCGGTCCCGCCGCCCTGATCGCCCTGGCCGACACCCCGCCGCCGGCCGCCATCCGGTTGATGAAGACCTCTGCTCCGATCAGCACCATGACCTGGATGGTCGACATCCTCACACCCCCGCCCCTGGCCGATGATCGCGGCTGGCGGCTGCTGCGAAGTACAGCCCAGGTCACCAGGGACGGCTATTCCAGTCAGTCCATGACCCTGTGGGACGAGGCCGGCCGGCCGCTGGTCATCGGCAGGCAGAACATCGCCGTCTTCGCCTGAAGCGCGTCAGGCGGAAGTGTACGCGGTTCCGCCGCCCGGACGTGCTCTAAATGTTTGATTCTAGACCCTTTTGATCAGGTTTTGATGCGTACATCAAAACCTGAAAGGGTCTAGGCCTCGCCGTAGCCTCG
>JANPKF010000465.1:0-1685 GCA_031425895.1 Caulobacteraceae bacterium
CTCGATCGAGGCGTACTGGGCGTAGAACATGGTCAGGTCGGGGACCAGGTCCTTGACCACCGGCATGCCCGGCAGCGGGCTGATGGTGATCTGGGCCCCGGGGACATCTTCCCATCCGTGGGTGCAGGCCAGGGTGTTGCGGCCGCCGATGTTCATCGAGCACGACCCGCAGACGCCTTCACGGCAGGACCGGCGGAAGGTCAGGGTGGAATCGATGTTGTTCTTGATGTGGATCAGCACGTCGAGAAGCATGGGTCCGCAGGCGTCGACGTCGACATCATAGGTGTCCCAACGCGGGTTCTCGAGACCCTCCGGATCATACCGGTAGATCTTGAAGGTCTTGACCCGCTTGGCGCCGGTCGGGGCGGCGAAATGCCGACCCTTGCCGATGCGGGAATTCTTCGGGAGCGTGAGCTGAACCATTAGGCCGATACCTGAAGGGCTGAAGTCGAAGGGCGTGTTGGCCAGGCGATCCTAGTAAACGCGGGCCTTCGGCGGGATGTAGGCGATCTCGTTGGTCATGGTGTAGCTGTGCACCGGCCGGAAGTCGTAGCTCGCCTTGCCGGTGGCGTCGTCGAACCAGGCCAGGGTGTGCTTCATCCAGTCGCCGTCGTTGCGATCCGGATAGTCCTCGCGGGCGTGGGCTCCCCGGCTTTCCGGGCGCTGCAGGGCGCCGCCGACCGTGACGGCCGCCTGGCTGACCAGGTTGTCGAACTCCAGCGTCTCCATCAGGTCGCTGTTCCAGATCAGGCCGCGATCGGTGGTCTTGATGTCGGCGCGCTGGCTGACGACCTTGGCGATCCGGTCGACGCCTGACTGCAGGGTCTCGCCGGTGCGGAAGACCGCGGCGTCTTCCTGCATGGCCCGCTGCATGTCGAGGCGCAGCACCGACGTCGGCGTCGAGCCGTTGGCGTTGCGGAAGCGGTCGAGACGCGCCAGGTGGGCGTCGGTGAAGGCGTCCTTCATCTCCGGCTGGGTGGCGCCGGGCTTGACCGTTTCGGCGCAGCGCAGCCCGACGGCGCGGCCGAAGACCACGAGATCGATCAGGCTGTTGGAGCCGAGACGGTTGGCCCCGTGCACGGAGACGCAGGCCGCCTCGCCGACGGCCATCAGGCCGGGCACCGGGCTGTCGGCGTTGCCGTCTTTCAGGGTCAGGACCTCGCCGTGATAGTTGGTCGGGATGCCGCCCATGTTGTAGTGGACGGTCGGCAGCACCGGGATCGGAGCCTTGGTCACGTCAACGCCGGCGAAGACCTTGGCGGTCTCCGAAATGCCGGGCAGGCGCTCGGCCAGGATGGCCGGGTCCAGGTGATCCAGGTGCAGGAAGATGTGGTCCTTGTTCGGTCCCACCCCGCGCCCTTCGCGGATCTCGATGGTCATGGCCCGGCTGACCATGTCGCGCGGGGCCAGGTCCTTCACGGTCGGCGCATAGCGCTCCATGAAGCGCTCGCCCTCGCTGTTGGTCAGGTAGCCGCCCTCGCCGCGCGCGCCCTCGGTGATCAGGCAGCCGGCGCCGTAGATGCCGGTCGGGTGGAACTGCACGAATTCCATGTCCTGCAGCGGCAGGCCGGCGCGCAGCACCATGGCGCCGCCGTCACCGGTGCAGGTATGTGCCGATGTTGCCGTGGCATAGACGCGGCCGTAGCCGCCGGTCGCCAGCACGACCTTGTGGGCGCGGAAACGGT
>JANPKF010000466.1:0-3804 GCA_031425895.1 Caulobacteraceae bacterium
ATGCAGCTCGGTGGCGACCTTCTTCGACCTCAGCGCCGCCTCCAGCGCCAGGCTGTTCTCGACGGGCACGGACGCGTCGTCCGCCGCATGCAGCAGGAAAGTCGCCGGCGCGTCCTCCCGGGCCCGCGTCTCCAGCGACCATCGCGCCTCCAGATCGGCCGTGGGGTCCTTGCCCAGAAGCAGCTGCCGTGAGCCCATATGGGCCAGCGGCGGCTTCATGGTCGCGACCGGATAGACCAGCACGCTGATGTCGGGCCGTGCCGACAGCTGGTCGGCGGAATCAACCGTGCTGTAGACCGCTTCGTCGAACATCAGGCTCAGGCAACCAGCCACATGGCCGCCGGCGGAAAACCCCATCACACCAACCCGGGCCGGATCCAGCCCCGAGCCCGTTCGCCCGGCCTCGCGCCGCACCAGCCGCAGGGCCCGCTGGGCGTCCTGCAGCGGCGTCTCCGGCCCCGCCGCCCAGCCGTCGCCCGGCAATCGGTAGCTCATCACATAGACGGTCAGGCCCGCGTCAGCGAAGCGTTGCGCGCACTCATAGCCCTCCTTGTCGCGCACCACCCATCTGTAGCCGCCGCCGGGCGCGATCAGCAGGGAGGCGCCGTTAGGCGTCCTGGGCCGGAACACCTTCAGGTCCGGGTCCCGCACCCCTTTGATGATTCGGTCGCGCAGCGCCGCCGGCGGCGGCGAGCGATCGGTCTCCTCCTCGACCACCGTGACCCCGGCCCCGCCCGGCGGCGCCTGCGGCCACAGGCGGATCGGCGGCGCCATGCCCTCGCCGGCCCCCTGGCGCGCCAGCGCCGGCGCCGCCCCGGCCAGTCCCGCCGCCAGCGCGCCCTGGACAACCGTCCGTCGGCAGAGGGTCGTCACGCCAATGTCCTCATTCTGGGCGCCCGTTCGTTGAACACAGTTAGACCGCCTTAACGCTCTTCCCGATAGATTCACCGGATTGGGTCGGGTTTTGGGCAACCAGCAGGATCATGGACACCGGGGTTCTCCCTGCGCCGTCGGGCGCGCCAGACGACAATGACGGCGTCCTGCCGGTCGTCAATGTGCCGTCCCTGCTGCTGGCCGGGCTGATCGTCCCTCTGCCGATGCTCTATGCCCTGACCCTGCCGTTCGGCGTCGCCCTGGCCCTGATCGGCCACCCCTGGCTCGGCCTCCTCTCCTGCATCGGCAACATGGCCGCAGACAGCGTCATCCAGCCGCTCTACCGCCGCTGGCAGGAGACGGCGGAGGCCTTCGAGCCGGCCGCCATGGAGGCCCGGATCGGCTGGTGCGCCGGCATGCGGGCCGGCATCGCCATCATCTGGCCGGTCGCCGCCGTCCTGGCCCGCGGCAATCTGGCCGACCTGATGTTCCTCGGCCTCACGGCCTGCCTGCTGATGAGCGCCGGCGTCATCCAGAGCTCGTTGTCGCCGCGCCTCTATCTGATGTCCTCTGGGCCGGTTCTGATCGGTCTGTGCGCCGCCATGTTCGGCCGCTTCCCGCTGGTCCCGGCTCTCGGGCTGGCCCTGACCCTGACCATGCTGGCCGTCATGCTGGGCCTCATGAGCGGCGGCATCTCGCGCCTGCTCAGCCAATGGTCGGAGATGGTGGACGGCAACACCCGGCTGATCGAACGGTTGAAGGCCGAACGCGCCGCCGCCGAGGTCGCCCGCGAGGAGGCTAGGCGAGCCGGCGCCTCCAAGGCCCGCTTCCTGGCCACCATGAGCCACGAGATCCGCACGCCGATGAACGGCGTGCTGGGCATGGCCCAGCTGCTTAAGGCTTCGGCCCAGGGCCAGCAAAGGGAGCAGGTCGACGCCCTGATCCAGAGCGGCGAGTTCCTGATGTCTATCCTCAACGACATCCTCGACCTCTCGCGCATCGACGCCGACCGCCTGACCATCGTCACCGCCCCGCAGGACCTGGGCGAACTGGCCCGCGAGCTGAACGGCTTCTGGGGCGCCGCGGCCGCGCAGAAGGGTCTCGAGCTGACCCTCGACGTCGATCCGGCCCTGCCCGCCGTTCTGGTCATGGACGGCCGCCGCATGCGCCAGGTGCTGTTCAACCTGGTCGGCAACGCCCTGAAGTTCACGCCAGAAGGCCGCGTCGGCATCGAACTGACCGGCGAGCCGGACAGCGACGGCACGGCCCGCCTGAGGATCAGCGTCCGCGACAGCGGCATCGGCATCAATCCGGCCACCCTGCCGCATCTGTTCGACGCCTTCACCCAGGCCGACGATTCCAGCCGCCGCGACTTCGGCGGCACGGGCCTGGGCCTGGCCATCTGCCGCCAGCTGACCGAGCTGATGGGCGGCCGGCTGTGGGCCGAGAGCAAGCCCGGCCTCGGCTCCACCTTCCATGTCGAACTGGTTCTGCCGATCGGCGAGACGGCCCTGGCCGCCAGCGAGGACCAGGCCGCCGCCCCGGCGCCGGGCCTGCCGCTGAGCATCCTGGCGGTGGACGACAACGCCGTGAACCTGATGGTGCTGGACCACATCCTCTCCGCCTTCGGCCACCACGTCAGCAAGGCGGCCAGCGGCCACGAGGCACTCGACCGCCTGTCAGTCGCCGCCTTCGACCTGGTGCTGATGGACATCCAGATGCCCGGCATGACCGGCATCGAAGCGCTGACCGCCCTGCGCGGCGCCCCCGGGCCCAACCAGGACACGCCCGTCATCGCCGTGACCGCGGACGTCCTGACGCGCGACCGCAAGGCCTATGTCGCCCTCGGCTTCGACGGCCAGGTCAGCAAGCCGGTGCAGATCCCGGCCCTGATGGCCGAACTGGCCAGCCTGTCGGACGAGCGGACCATGCTGGTGCGAGCCTCGGCGGTCGTCTAGCGTTCAGCCATGCGCCTCGCCCTGCTGCTGATGCCACTCGCTCTGGCTGCCTGCGACATGCCGATCTATCGCGCCTCGGTCGACTATGAACTCAGCCCCGAGCACGCCCGCTGCCTGAAGGCGGCGGCCAATGTTGATCCGGCGGTCAACGACTGCAACGACGCCGAACTAACCCGCCAGGACGCCGCCCTGAACGCCGCCTATGCCGCAACGCTCGGCGCCATGCCGCCCGAACAGAAGCCGAAGCTGGTTGAAGCTGAGCGTCGCTGGATCGCCTGGCGCGACGCCGACTGCGCCTGGCGGCGGGTCGGCGACGGCGTGCTCGATCGGCAGATGGAAATGCAGTGCCTGATCCGCCTGACGCGCGAGCGTGTTGAGGGCGTCCGGGTCAGCATCCTCCAGCGGGAAAATTAACCCCCGACTCAGGTCTCCTACACCCCGCCTTTACCCACCTCTGTTTCAATACGGATCAACGAGCGGCGACCCACGATGGTCGCTCGCCGGTACTTGGTGGGATGTTTCAAATGACCAAAACGGTCCTGGTCGTCGATGACGACCCGACTCAGCGACGGCTGATCCAGGCGGTTCTGGAGCGCGACGGATTCGCCGTCGCCCAGGCCGAGAACGGCGACGCCGCCATGAGCCACCTGCAGGCCGGCAGGAGCGCCGACGTGGTGCTGCTCGACCTGCAGATGCCCGGCCTGTCGGGTCACGACGCCCTCAAGGAAATGCGCGCCCGCGGCCTCAACCAGCCGGTCATCGTCCTGACCGCCTCCGGCGGCGTCGACACCGTGGTCAAGGCCATGCAGGCCGGGGCCTGCGACTTCTTCGTCAAGCCGGCGTCCCCTGAGCGCATCATCGCCTCGGTCCGCAACGCCCTGTCGCTCGGCGAACTGAAGGGCGAGGTCGATCGCCTGAAGAAGCACTCTAATGGAAGGACTAGTTTCGCCGACCTGATCGGCGAGAGCCCCCA
>JANPKF010000467.1:0-1533 GCA_031425895.1 Caulobacteraceae bacterium
GCCGAGATCGAGTACGCCGGCCTGACCGGCGACGGCAACATCCGCCAGGCGGCCTTCAAGGGCCTGCGCGAGGACAAGCCGGCCAAGGAGGTCGAGGCCGAGGTTGCGCCGGCCACCACTGAACTGGCCGAGCCCAACCCCAGCATCGTCAAGTCGAAGACGGTCACCGTCCGCTCCGCCAATTCCGCCGAAGTCCTCGGCGTGCGGCTGTCCAGCGCCGACAAGCCGCTGTGGCCGGCCTCCGATCTGAACCATGGCGACGGCTCCCCCATCACCAAGCTGGAGCTGGCGCAGTACTACGAGGCGGTGGCCGCCTGGCTGCTCCCCCACATCAAGGGCCGCCCCTGTTCGATCATTCGCACGCCGGAGGGGATCGACGGCGAAAAGTTCTTCCAGCGCCACCTGATGAAGGGCGCCTCGAACCTGCTGACCGAAACCACGGTCAGCGGTGACCGAAAGGGCTACCTGCAGATCGACCGACCTGAAGCCCTGATCGCCGTCGCCCAGACCAGCGCCACCGAACTCCATCCCTGGAACTGCCAGCCCTTCGCCCCCGACAGCCCCGGGCGCCTGGTCTTCGACCTCGACCCGGCCCCGGGCGTGACCTTCGACGATGTCATCGAGGCCGCCCGCGAGGTCCGCGACCGCCTGGAGGACCTGGGCCTGGTCAGCTTCTGCAAGACCACCGGCGGCAAGGGCCTGCACGTGGTCACCCCGCTGGCCAAATCGAAGATCGACTGGCCGACCGCCAAGGCTTTCGCCCGGGAGGTCTGCGCCCGCATGGCCGCCGACAGTCCGGACCGCTACCTGATCACCATGAGCAAGGCCCAGCGCGAGGGGCGCATCTTCCTGGACTACCTGCGCAATGACCGGATGAGCACGGCTGTGGCGCCGCTGTCGCCACGCGCCCGGCCCGGCGCAACGGTGTCGATGCCGCTGACCTGGACGCAGGTGAAGAAGGGGCTGGACCCGGCGAAGTACACGATCCGCACGGCGCCGAAGCTCGCGAAGGGCATGAGCGCCTGGGAAGACTACTGCGACAGCGAACGCCCCCTCGCGGCGGCGATCAAGCGGCTGGAGCGCAGCGCGAAGGCGGCGGCCTGAGTGCGTCCTTCGACACGCCTGCTGCGCAGGCTACTCAGGATGACGAAAGGGGGGCAATCCCAAGTCCTCGTCATCCTGAGTAGCGGCCGCAGGCCGCTGGCCGATGGACGCACAACGGCTCAAGCCCGCTTCTTCGCCGGCGCCTTGGCCGCAGCTTTCTTCGCAGGCGCTTTCGCCGCCCCGCCCTTCGCCTCCAGGCTCTTCTTCAGCGCCGCCATAAGGTCCACCACATTGGTGTCCTCCGGCTCCTCGGCCTTCACCGTGCGCCCCTTGCCCTTCTTCTTCTCTGCAATCAGGTCCCGCAGCGCGTCCTCATAGCGGTCGTTGAATTGGCTCGGATCAAATGGGCCTTCCTGCTGGGCAATGATGCGCTCGGCGATCTCGATCATGGCCGCGTTGCGTTTGGTTGCCGGAATGGCATCGAACACC
>JANPKF010000468.1:0-2548 GCA_031425895.1 Caulobacteraceae bacterium
AGCCTTCCTCGGGCCGCCGGTGCGGCTCGAGGGGGCGTTTCAGACATGCGCAAGATTGCGATTCTCGTCGGCCTGATGGCCATGGTCCTGTCCACCGGACCCGCCGTGGCGGCCTCCAAGGTTAAGACCCGGCCGTTGACGCCGGCCCTGGCCAGCCAGATGAACGGCAAGGTGGTCGCCGAGACCCGTCGCGGTCCCGCCAACTTCGCGGCCGCACGCCCGGGCGCTCCATGGCCGGGGTCGGCGGCGCGGGCCTGGCGGACGAGGCTGGCAATCGGCTGGTCGAGCGGGACAAGATCGCCGAACCCTCCCGCGCGCTGAGCGCCGAACTGACCCGCGCCCTGATCGAAAAGACCGGCGCCCGGCTGTCGCCGACCAAGGCCTTCGCTATCGGCGACACCCCCGCCGACCTCGCCGTCTCCGGCCCGGGGGCGCAGTATGTTCTGGATGTCGGCGCCGACGCCTGGGGGTTCGAGGTGATCAACAAGGGTCGCTACGGCGCCTTCTACAAGGCGACGGTGCGTCTGGTGGAGGTCAGCAGCCAGACGGTGGTGATGACGGTGACCTGCGACTGGAAGCCGTTCGGCCTGCGCACCTTCAGCGATGAGGAGATCAAGGCGGTCGGCTCGGGAGGCGTGAAGTCGCATCTGGAGGCGGCCACGCAAGCCTGCCTGACGCTGTTCAAGCGCGAACTGTTCGGGGCGGAGTAGAGCGCTCGGCCCATGTGACTACAAGGGCTCCAGCCAGCCTCTGTAGAGAACGATCGGCCCGGTGAGCGGGTGCGAGATATCGACGTGGAAGCGGAAGCGGCCGTCCTCCACCGCTTCCCAGGCGTCGATGCGCGGGAAGAGCCAGGCCGGAAGGCCGAGGCCGAACAGCGTCCAGCGGCGGGGGATGAGCCTCAGACGCCCGTCTTCCAGCACGGGGGCCATGCCGCAACCCATCGGTCCGAACCCCTCGACGGCCAGTGCGGCCGAGCGGCCCTGGCCGACGAACTGGCGGCTTTTGAAGCTCTGGCTGCCGAAGGTCCGGGTCCAGGTCTCGACGCCGTTTGTGCGTTCGAAGTCGACGCGGACGTGGCCGTCCTTCTGGGCGCCGGGGAAGCCGATGACGGCGGCCGCCAGCCGGGCCAGGGGATTTGAGCCGCGATCAACATCGACCCGGCCCTCGGCGGCCATGCGCGCGCCCTCGGGCAGGTCGTGCATGGCGCGGATGGCGGACGGCAGGTCGGTCCAGGCGTTGGCCAGGACCTGCTGATAGACGGGGGTCGAGGTCGGCTGCTCGTCGCGAATGCCGGTGACGATCCGCTTGGTGTCGAACAGGCGCTGATAGTCGGCCAGGGTCACGGCCCCGGCGGCGGTGCGGGCCCCACTGCGCGGCCGGCGGCCGTCCAGCAGGTTCAGGATGATGGCGGCGGCGGCCATCGAGGGGATGAAGGGGCCGTCGTCGCCCTCTGCGATCAGGTTCCAGCTGCGGGCGGCGGCCCTGCCCTCCCCGTCCAGTCCGGCGACGCGGACGAACATCCCGCCCCGGTCCTCGCCCCACTTCAGCCGGGTCTTGGCGGCGTGGAACAGGGGCGACAGCTTTACCAGCGGCAGCGGCAGGCCAAGGCTGACGATCCGAGCCAGGGCGTTCAGCATGCGGTGCAGGAGTTCGGGCCTGGGGCCGGCGCCCAGCCAGATATCGCGCAGGCCTGGCCACAGCTTCGGCAGGGCCGTCAGGTCGGGGACGTCGACCAGCGAGAAGCGGGTGCTGAACAGCGGCAGGCGGCCGGGGGGCGCGATGGTGACGTTGCGGGCCTCGACCAGACCGACGCCTGTCGCCGGACGGGCGTTTCGCAGCAGTGGGACCGGCTTTCCGGCATAGCTGGTGATCGCCTGCAGGACGCTGAGGCCGACGTCGGCGTGGGGTGATGGCGCGATGCCGGCGCTGACCTCATGGACAGCGGACCAGCTGTCCGTCAGCTCGCCGACGGCGGCGGCGGTCAGGGCCGGGCAGGTGCTGGTCCCGCTGAGGGCGAAGGCGCCCTTGTCCCTGGCCAGGGCGTCGAAGCGCTCGACACCCAGCACGAAGTCGGTGGCGTCGGCGAGGTCGAGGTAGTCGCAGCCGCGCGTCAGGCAGGCCTCGACCAGGCGGAACGGGGCCTCGCCATAGGCCTGGAAAGGTCCGCTGCAGTCGACGACCAGGTCGGGGGCCAGCGCCGCCAGTTGCTGGACGGTGTCGCCGTCGCGGTCGAACAGGGCCGGCTCGAGGATCGCCCCGCCCGGTTGGGTCCAGCGGGCGCTGAGGGCGCCGGCCCTGGCGGCCGAGCGACCCGCGATCACCAGGCGCAGGCGCGGCTCGTGGGCCAGCAGGCGAACCAGCCTGGCCCCGAACACCCCATAGCCGCCGACGACAAGGACCTTCACCCCAGCACCCTGTCGGCATAGGCCGGATCGGGGCGATAGCAGACGGTGCTGCGGCCGAAGATCTTCATCCGGTTGCGGGCCACCAGATTGTAGAGGGCGTCGGCCCAGGACCGAGGGAGCAGGCGGGCGATGCCGGCGAT
>JANPKF010000469.1:0-1762 GCA_031425895.1 Caulobacteraceae bacterium
GACGCCGACGGCGGGGTTCGCCGGCCCCAGCTTCGACGGTGAGTGGTTCGTCAGCTTCGACGGGGCCCGGCTGGGGACGAGCAGCTGGCCGACCGAGAGCGAGCCGAAGGTGGTGCTGGTCGGCCTGCACGGCATGAACGACTACGCCAACGCCTTCCATATGGCCGCGCCCGACTGGGCGGCGCGGGGCATCGCCACCTATGCCTTCGACCAGCGCGGGTTTGGCCGCTCGGTCGGACGGGGCATCTGGGCCGGGCGCGAGCTGATGAGCGAGGACCTACGGGTGTTCGTGGACCTGGTGAAGGCCCGGCATCCCGGCGTGCCTGTCATCGTTGCGGGGGAGAGCATGGGCGGGGCGGTGGCGATCTGCGCCTTTGCCTCGGACCGGCCGCCGGCGGCGGATCGGCTGCTGCTGCTGGCCCCGGCGGTGTGGGGCTGGTCGAGCCAGCCGCTGCCCAACAAGACCCTGCTGTGGATCACCGCCCGGGTGACGCCGGACCGGCCCGTGGAGCCGCCCGGCTGGCTGACCAGCACCATCCATCCCTCTGACAACGCCGAGGAGATGATGGCCATGGGCCGCGACAGGCTGATGATCTGGGGCGCGCGGCCCGACACCATCAGCGGCCTGGTCGACCTGATGGAGGCGGCCTGGGCGGAGATCGGCGGGATCAAGGTTCCGGTCGCCTATCTCTACGGCGCAAACGACCAGGTTATTCCGGAAACCCCTTCGCGGCAGGCGGCGGCGAAGCTGAAGGTCGGGGACAAGACCGCCTTCTACGCCAAGGGCTACCACCTGCTGGTCCGCGATCATCAGCGCCAGACGGTGATCGACGATGCCGCCAGCTTCATGCTGACCCCCGAGTCGCCGCTGCCTTCGGGTGCGCCCCGCATTCCGCCGCCCAGCGCCCGTATACGGGCGTGAGTCCTGGTTGACGCGCGTCGGCCGGCGAAACCGGTTGCCACTTTCGCCTGACGCGCTGCGAGTGAAGCCTTCCCGCGTTTGATGGGTTGTGAGGAAGGCTTGTGCGGCGTAGATCGCCTCTCGCGCATCGCTTTACCCCCAAACGCGAAGTTCCTGGCATGACCCTGTTCGATTCTCCATCTTTTGAAGGCCACGAAGGCGTTCACGCCTTCTCCGATCCGGCCTCGGGTCTGAAGACCATCATCGCGGTGCACTCGACCACGCTTGGCCCCGCCGCCGGCGGCTGTCGCATGTGGCCTTACGAGAGCGCGGAAGCGGCGCTGGAAGATGCGCTGAAGCTGTCGCGGGCGATGAGCTTCAAGAACGCCATGGCCGGGCTGGACCTGGGCGGCGGCAAGTCGGTGATC
The DNA here is from genome assembly GCA_031425895.1 of Caulobacteraceae bacterium. Classification (GTDB taxonomy): domain Bacteria; phylum Pseudomonadota; class Alphaproteobacteria; order Caulobacterales; family Caulobacteraceae; genus Caulobacter. Next base: position 1,330 of record JANPKF010000469.1, read on the forward strand.
ATCGGCGACGCCCGCAAGGACAAGACTCCTGAACTGTTCCAGGCCTTCGGCCGCGCCGTCGAGCGCGTCGGTGGCCGCTACTGGACCGCCGAGGACGTCGGCGTCTCGCCGGCCGACCTCGAAGAGGCCCGCAAGGAGACCCGCTACGTCGCCGGCCTGGAAGGCCACAAGGCCGCTTCCGGCGACCCCAGCCCGGTGACCGCCGAAGGCGTGTTCCGGGGTGTGCGCCTCTGCGTCGAGCGGGCCTATGGCCGGGACCTGAACGGCGTTACCGTCGTCATCCAGGGCGTCGGCCATGTCGGCGCCTATCTGGCCGACAAGCTGCATGCCGCCGGGGCCAAACTGATCATCACCGACGTCAACCCGCCGGCGCTGGACGCCGTCGTCGCCCGCACCGGCGCGCAGGTTGTAGCGCCGGACGCCATCTTCGACG
>JANPKF010000470.1:0-4697 GCA_031425895.1 Caulobacteraceae bacterium
AGGCGTCAGTGACCCTGCCGACCGGGGGGAAGATCGGTCTTGTCGGCCGTAACGGCATCGGCAAGTCGACCCTGTTCAAGCTGATCCTCGGCGAGCTGCACGGCGGCGAGGACGAGATCAAGATCCCCAAGGCCGCCCGCATCGGCACCGTCGCCCAGGAACATCCGGCCACCCCGGTCTCCCTGCTCGACACGGTTCTGGAGGCTGACGAGGAGCGCCACAGCCTGATGACCCGGCTGGAAACCGCCGATCCCGAGGAGATGGGCGACATCTGGACCCGGCTGATCGAGATCGACGCCGACTCGGCGCCCTCGCGGGCGTCTGAAATCCTCGCCGGCCTCGGCTTCAGCAATGAATACCTGACCCGGCCGATGGCCGAGTTCTCCGGTGGCTGGCGGATGCGGGTGGCCCTGGCCGCCGCCCTGTTCAGCCAGCCCGACCTGCTGCTGCTCGACGAGCCGACCAACTACCTCGACCTCGAAGGCGCCCTCTGGCTCGAGGCGCGGCTCAAGAAGTACCCGCACACCGCCCTGATCATCAGCCACGACCGGGAATTGCTCAACAATTCATGCGGTTACATCCTGCATGTTCGTGAGGGCAAGCTCGATCTCTACACCGGTGGCTACGACAGCTTCGAAGAGCAGCGCGCCGAAAAGGCCCGCCTCGCCGAATCCATGCGCGGCAAGATCGAAGCCAAGCGCGCCCATATGCAGGCCTTCGTCGATCGCTTCCGCGCCACGGCGTCAAAGGCCACCCAGGCCCAGTCGCGCCTGAAGATGCTGCAGAAGCTGCCGCCGGTGACGATGACCCTGGAAGAGCGCACCGCCCCCTTCACCATCCCCTCCCCGACCCGGCCCCTGGCGCCGCCGCTGGTGCGGCTGGACAACGCCACGGTCGGCTATGGCGGCCCGCCGATCCTCAAGAACCTCAACCTGCGGATGGATGTCGACGATCGCATCGGCCTGCTGGGCGTCAACGGGGCCGGCAAGTCGACCTTCGCCAAGATGATCGCCGGCGCCCTGCCCATCCAGTCGGGCGACCTGCACCGCGACCGCCGCATCAAGGTCGGCTGGTTCCACCAGCACCAGATCGAGGCCCTCGATCCGGTCGATACGCCGATGGACATCATCCGCCGCGCCCTCCCCGAGTCCAGCGAATCGCAGCGCCGCTCGAAACTGGCCCAGTGGGGCATCAGCTACGAAAAGGCCGAGACCACCGTCGCCAACCTGTCCGGCGGCGAGCGCGCGCGCCTGCTGCTCAACATGGTGGCGATGGAAGCGCCCCACCTGCTGATCCTCGACGAGCCGACCAATCACCTCGACATCGACAGCCGCCGGGCCCTGCTCGACGCGCTCAATGACTACCGGGGCGCCGTTATCCTCATCACCCACGACCGGTCGCTGATGGAGCTGGTTGCTGACCGGCTGTGGCTGGCGGCGGATGGCGGGGTGAAGAACTTCGACGGGGACATGGACGACTACGCCAAGTTCGTCCTCGACCGCGCCCGCGTCGCCGCCCGCGCCCCGACCCAGGTCACGGGCGAGGAGCCCAAGCCGACCGTCAACACCAAGGCCCCGCTGGCGTCGAACCGCGATCCGGCGGCCGCGGCCGGCCCGCTGAAGCGCAAACTGACCGCGGCCGAGGAGACCCTGGCACGGGTGACAAAACAGCTGGCCGAGATCGACGAAAAGCTGGGTGATCCGAACCTCTATGTCCGCGATCCGACCGCCGCCGCCGACCTCGGCAAGCGACGGACGAAGATCCAGGCGCAGGTCGACGAAGCGGAAGCGGTCTGGATGGCGGCGGCCGAGGCGCTGGAAGCGGTCGCCGGCTGATCTGCGTCCAATTTGGCGGGTTCGACAATTCTTTCGTCGAGCCGGCAACTATCCGGCTGCCCGTACGTAACTGCCTCCAGTAACCACAGCTTTTCAGGCAGTTCCAAAAATGCGCACGACCACTCACCTCACGGGCCAGGGGCTCGTGAGCTCCGCCCCGCGCGCCAGATCCGGCGCCCGCACCCGCAATCTCCTTCTGTCCACCGCCTCGACCGCCATCGGCGGTTTCCTGGCGCTTGCCGCCATCGGCGCCCCGGGCGTCGCCCTGGCGCAGGACGAATGCGGCATCGCCGCGCCCGGCGGTGACACGGTCACCTGCACCTCGGCCGGCAATCCCTATCCGAACGGCATCACCTATTTCACCCCGGGCGGCGACCTGACCATCAACCTCGACGGCGATGTCGTCGTCGACACCAGCGGCGGTCTCAACGCGGGCATTCTCGGCCTCGGTCTCGGCACGGACGCCCTGACGATCAACGGCCTGACCGGCGCCTCGATCACCACCGACGCCGACGGCGGCTTCGGCATCCTCGGCTTCACCACTGACGGCGATCTGGCGATCAACATCAGCACCATCAACACCAGCGGTGTGAACGCCTTCGGCATCGTCGGCGGTTCGGCCACCGGCAATGTCACCGTCAACGCCGGCACGATCTCGACCACCGGCCTCGGCGCCAATGCCATCGATATCCTGACCAACAGCGGCGACGTCGCCATCTCCGGCCTCAACATCCGCACCACCGGCGACAATGCCTTCGCGGTGAACGCCAGCAGCGACGGCGGCGGCGACGTCTCGGTGACGGGCGGGACCTTCAGCACCACGGGCGCCGGGTCGGTCGGCATTCGCGCCAACGCCGATCTCGGCAGCGTCTCGGTCACCCCGACGACGGTGACCACCACGGGCGCCAATGCCACCGGCGTTCTGGTCACCTCGAACGGCGTCGCCACCGTCGGGGTCGGCCGCGTCGCCGTCACCGGCCTCGGGGCTTCGGGCATCGTCGCGACCAGCGCCACCGACGCGGTGAACGTCAACGTCAACGGCGCCGGGGTCACCTCGGCCCAGGCCGACGCCATGACCCTGAACGGCCTCACGGTCTCGGTGAACAGCCAGGCGGGCTCGGTCATCAATGGCCAGACCGCGGGCATCCGCGCGATCTCGACCAACGGCACGGGCGTCACCAACCGCGGAACCATCGGCTCCTCGGCCGGCTACGCCATCGATGTCAGCGGCGGTCTCGCCAACATCACCAACACCGCCGGCGGCGTCATCAATGGCCGCGTGCGACTGACCGACAACGCCGACGTGTTCAACAACGCCGGCACGTTCAACGCGGCGGGCGTCAGCCTGTTCGGGGCCGGCGCCGACACCGTCAGCAACACCGGAACCTGGAACGCCAACGCCGGGGCCGACTTCGGCGCGGGCGCGGACGTCTTCAACAACGCGGGCAATTTCAACGTCCTCAACGGCGCCTTCCCGGTCGGCAACGTCACCTTCGCCAACCTGGAAGCGTTCAACAACACCGGCCGCGTCTCGCTGCAGAACGGCCGGGCCGGCGACAGCTTCACCCTGCCGGGCGTGTTCAACGGCGGCGCGGGCAGCCGTCTGGCCCTGGATGTCAACTTCACCGGCGCCACCCCGGTGGCTGACCGCCTGATCATCGGCTCGGCGACCGGCTCGACCGGCGTGCAGGTCAACACTGTCGGCGGCGGGGTCCTGACCCCCGGTGTCGTCATCGTCGATGGCGCGACGGCCTCGCCGACCACGGCCTTCACGCTCGACCCGTCGAACGTCAACCTCGACCTGGTCCAGTACCAGATCGTCTACGACGCACCGACCGCCAACTTCCTGCTGATCGGCACGCCGCAAAGCGTCGTCTTCCAGCAGGCCCTGGCCGGCGAAGCGGCCGGCAACCTGTGGCGCAAGACCGGCGACAGCTGGTCCAACCACATGGCCAGCGTCCGTGACGGCGCCTGGGCCGGCGACCAGACCGCTATGAGCGACGGCGCCCATGTCTGGGGCGAATTCCTCGCCGGTTCCGACAGCCGCGACACCGACGGCTCCTTCACCACCTTCGGCGTCAACCAGACCGTCGATCTCGGGTACGACCAGGACTATGCCGGCTATCAGGGCGGCATCGACTGGTACCGCACCACGGGCTCCGGAACCCTGGCCCTCGGCGTTACCGGTGGCTACGCGGGCTCCTACCTCAACTTCAACGACGACGGCGGCAGCATCGACTTCACCGGCTTCAACGTCGGGGCGTCGGTGGGCTACAGCCAGGGCGGCCTGTTCGTGAACGGCCTGGTCAAGGCCGACTTCCTCAAGGGTGACACCACCTTCGCCAACGTGGCCCAGCGCGCCGAATTCGACGCTCAGGCCTATGGCGCGACCCTGGAAGGCGGCTACCGCTTCGGCGGCTCGAGCTTCTTCGTCGAGCCGGTGGCAAGCCTCTCCTACGTTCGCACCGAACTGGACGACTTCGACGTGATGAACTCCAGCATCAGCTTCGACGACAACGACAGTCTTCGCGGCAAGCTTGGCCTTCGCGGCGGCGGCGTCTGGAACATGAGCGGCGGCGGGCGGGTCATTCCCTACGGCGCCGTCTATGCGGTCGAGGAATTCGAGGGCGAAGACGGCATCGTCTTCACCAACGGTGGCCTCGACGTGCCGATCGCCAGCCTCGCGCCGGACACCTACGGACAGGCGCAACTGGGCCTGGGCTTCTCGCCCTGGTCCGGTCCGCTGTCGGGCTTCGGGCCCTTCTTCTTCGCCATCGGATACCCCTCGATTTGCCCCGGGGATTGTCGGCGAGCCGACGGGGAGATCGACGGTCAACCCGATGCCATGGCCGGCTTAATGAC
>JANPKF010000471.1:0-6141 GCA_031425895.1 Caulobacteraceae bacterium
GCGGCGGCGACCAGGCCCCGGCCATGGCTGCGCGAGACTATCGTCGCGTCCGGATCCAGCTTGGCTTGCAGAGCAAGCGCGGCCGCGCTCTCCAGAGCCTTGGGAGGACGGGCGCCCGGCTCGAAGTCCGGCAGGCGGCGAACGGCGTATCGCGGCCGTTCGATCATGGCCTCGTCAGACCAGCGAGCCGTGGCAGTGCTTGAACTTCTTGCCCGAGCCACAGGGGCAGGCCGCGTTGCGGCTGGTGCGCTCCCAGCCATCCGGCAGGGCCGAGACGGGCAGGGCCGAGCGCTGCTGGGCGTCCAGGCCCGTGCCGGCGGCGGCCAGGCTGAGGGCCCGCTCGTTCTCGCCGGTGTGCGGATCCATGTGGATTTCCTGCAGGCCGGCCAGCGGGTCGGGCTCGGGCTCGGCGTACTGGAACTCGACCGTCATCAGCCAGCGGGTGGTGTTGAGCCGCAGGTTGCCCAACAGGGTCTCGAACAGGCTGAAGGCCTCGGTCTTGTACTCGTTCAGCGGGTCGCGCTGGCCGTAGCCGCGCAGGCCGATGACGTTGCGCAGGTGGTCGAGGTGCATCAGGTGCTCGCGCCACTGCAGATCGATCATCTGCAGCAGGAAGTTCTTCTCGACCGAACGCATCTGCTCAGGGCTCAGGATGGTCTCGCGCTCGGCCGCCCGGGCGTCGGCGGCGGCGTTGACCCGCTCCTCGATCTCCTCGTTGGCTATGCCTTCCTCGGCCGCCCATTCGGCGATCGGCAGCTGCAGGCCGAGAATGGCCTCGCAGCGCTCGGTCAGGCCGGCGACGTCCCACTGCTCGGCATAGGCCTTGGGCGGCAGGTGGCGGCCCACCATGTCCTCGATGGTGTCCTTGCGCATCTCGGTGATGAACGTGGACAGGTCCTGCGCCTCCATGAACTCCTGGCGCTGCTCGAAGACGGCCTTGCGCTGGTCGTTGACGACGTCGTCGTACTTCAGGAGGTTCTTGCGGATCTCGTAGTTGCGCTGCTCGACGCGCTTCTGGGCGGTGGCGATGGCGCTGTTCAGCCACTTGTGGGTGATGGCCTCGCCTTCCTGCACCCCGAAGGAGCGCATGATGGCGTCCAGACGGTCGCCGGCGAAGATGCGCAGCAGGTCGTCTTCACAGCAGAGGAAGAACTTCGAACGGCCGGGGTCCCCCTGACGGCCCGTCCGGCCGCGCAGCTGGTTGTCGATCCGGCGGCTTTCGTGGCGCTCGGTGCCCAGCACATAGAGACCGCCCTCGCGAAGGGCGTGAGCCTTGGCTTCAGCGATCTGGGCCTCGAAGGCAGCCTTCTCCTGCGCCTCGACCTTGCCGTCGGGCTCGATGCCGAGACCCAGCTGTTCCTGGCGCCATTTGGCCAGGTGCATTTCGACGTTGCCGCCCAGCTGGATGTCGGTGCCGCGGCCGGCCATGTTGGTGGCGATGGTCACCGCCCCGGGCACGCCGGCGTCGGCGACGATCAGGGCTTCCTGGTCGTGGTAGCGGGCGTTGAGCACGCTGTGCGGGATGCCCTTGACGGTCTTGCCGTCGATTTCGAACTTGTGCTCGGACAGCAGTTCCGACAGCTGCTCGGACTTCTCGATCGAGACGGTGCCAACCAGGATCGGCTGGCCGCGGCGATAGCAGTCCTCGATCTGGGCGATGATGGCGACGTTCTTCTCGGCGGCGGTGCGATAGACCTCGTCGTCCTCGTCGATCCGGGCGACCGGGCGGTTGGTCGGCACCTCGAGGACGTCCATCTTGTAGATGTCGCCGAATTCCTGGGCCTCGGTCGCGGCCGTGCCGGTCATGCCGGACAGCTTGGTGTAGAGGCGGAAGTAATTCTGGATGGTCACCGAGGCCAGGGTCTGGTTCTCGGGCTGGATGTCGGCGCCTTCCTTGGCCTCGATGGCCTGGTGCAGGCCTTCCGACAGCCGGCGGCCGGTCATCATACGGCCGGTGAATTCGTCGATCAGGATGATTTCGCCGGCCTTGACGATGTAGTCCTTGTCGCGCTGGTAGATGATGTTGGCGCGCAGCGCCTGGTTCACGTGGTGCACGATGGAGACGTTGGCGGCGTCGTAGAGGCCGGCGGTGTCCTCGCCCAGGTGGTCGCCGGCGATCAGCATGTTCTCGACGTTTTCCTGACCGATCTCGGTCAGCAGCACTTGGCGCTGTTTTTCGTCGTACTCGTAGTTGTCCTTGTCCTTGATCAGCTCTTTCACGATCAGGTCGACGATCTTGTAGAGCTCGCTGCGGTCCTCGGTGGGCCCGGAGATGATCAGCGGCGTGCGGGCCTCGTCGATGAGGATCGAGTCCACTTCGTCGACGATGACGAAGTTGTGGCCGCGCTGGACCATCTCGCTGACGTCATAGACCAGGTTGTCGCGCAGGTAGTCGAAGCCGAACTCGTTGTTCGTGCCGTAGGTGATGTCGCTGCGGTAGGACTGCTGGCGCTGGTTCTGGGACAGGCCGTTGACGATGACGCCGACGCTGAGGCCCAGGAACTGATAGACGCGGCCCATCCATTCGGCGTCGCGGCTGGCCAGGTAGTCGTTGACGGTGATGACGTGGACGCCCTTGCCGCCCAGCGCATTGAGGTAGGTGGGCAGGGTGGCGACCAGGGTCTTGCCTTCGCCGGTCCGCATCTCGGCGATACCGCCTTTGTGCAGGATCATGCCGCCGACCATCTGCACGTCGTAGTGACGTTGGCCCAGAACCCGCTTGGAGGCCTCGCGGACCGCCGCGAAGGCTTCGGCCAGCAGCTGGTCGAGGGTTTCGCCCTTGGCCAGGCGGTCCTTGAACTCGGCGGTCTTGGCGCGAAGCTGCTCGTCGCTGAGGGCGGTCATCGCCGGCTCGAGGGCGTTGATCTTGGCGACCTGGGCGGCGAAAGCCTTGACCTGGCGGTCATTGGCGGAACCGAAGAGCCTGCGAGCGAAGCCGAGCATGTAAGGATAAGGTCCGTGTAGAAGTGACTGGCGTGGGCGCAAACGCCCGGAACACGCCAGAAAACCGCATTTCGAGCGCGCGGGAGACTTAAGCAGCGACCCCCTCGAAGTCAACGCGCGCACCGGCCACAGTAAGCGCCCATTGCGAGGTCGCTCGCGCGCTGATAGCCATGCGGCAACAGGCGGCCGCGTACCCAAGGACCGCAACCCAAGAGGTCGGGGATGGCTACGAAATCTAATCGGAAGTCTGGTGAAACCGGCGAAGTGCTCCGGGATATCCTGACCTTTGAGCGTCTGCTGACCGGTCCGGTCATCCATCTGATCTACTGGGCCGGCCTGGGCGTCATCGTCCTGGGCGCCTTCGGCTCGATCGGGGCCGCCATCGGCGTGGCGCTGAAGGAGCAGGAAATCGTCGGCAAGCTGCTGGCCATTCCGCTGGCCGTGGCCGGGGTGCTGATCTGTTTCGCCCTGGTGCTGCTGTGGCGTTCGTTCTGCGAGTTCTATGTGGCGGTGTTCCGCATCGCCGACGACCTCAAGGGCCTGCGCATCGCCGCCGAGCGCGAGGTCGGGACCCCGGTCAACACCGGCGCGCCGCCGCAACGTCCGTTCGCGGGCTAGATGCCGACGCTTGAAACGCCGGAGTTCGCGCTTACGCTCGAGGATGACTGGATCCGTCACGGCAGCGATGTCGCCGATCGCCATCTGTTCGAATCCGTGCTGCGCGACACCAGCCTGACCATCCTCGTCGAGTCGATGCTGACGCCCGGGGAAGACCTCGAACCGGTCGCCCGCAAGCTGGCCGAACACCGCATCGACGGCCACCTGACCGCCGCCCAGACCCATGGCTGGCTGTTCGAGATGACCGAGCCCCAGATCATCGCCCGTGAGTTCGGCCAGGTGGTGTCCTACGAGGGCCGCCTGCTGGCCGGCGGCCGCTTCGCCTTCACCGGCCTGGTCCTGACCACCGGCGTCGTCAGCCTGCTGGTCGAGTCCGACACCGCGTCCCGGCAGGCCTTGAGCGAGACCCTGATGGAGGTCGCCTCGGGCATGGAAATCGAGCCCAGCCCGCACGGCTAGAGCCGCTGTGTGGATCCAAAAGGCATCTAAATTCAATCGGTTAGATAATATGTCTAGACATATTCATCGACTTTTTGGGCCCCTTACAAGAGTCCGGATCGGGGCGTAGGTCGCCCTGTAGCGATTTCGACCCACAAACCCCGCCAATCGACCTACGGCGGACCTACATTCGGGGCTACAGCCTCGCGGCCTCAACCTACGGCAAAGCCTACGCCTGCGGGCGTTTCGTCCGCTTTCTCGTCCGCGCCGGACGTCACCGACTGTTTTTGTAGGTCTGGGGCCCTGCGGTACAATGGGCTGCCGCTTCGTTAGCGCTACCGCCGCAACGCCGCCTCTACCGCCCGCAGCGCCGGCTTGGCCCGCCCCGCCGCATCGAACAGCAGCGGCGTGTCCGACCGGTCCTCCTTGACCAGCCAGCTCTCCGGATCCCGGACGCCCCAGATGGTGAAAGCAAACTGTTGTGTTTCCGGAAGCGCGGCGAAGGCGCTCATGGCTTCGGCGTAGAGGCGGGCCTGCGCGGCTTCCTTCTCCTCGCGGGAGACGAACCAGCCCCCGGCCCGGACAATGGAGACGTCCATCTCCGAGACGTGAACCTTCAGGCCGAAGCGGGCCAGGGCGTTGATGGTGCGGGTCAGGGCGCCGGCGGGCAGGTCGGCGTTGCAGTGGGTCTGGCAGCCGATGCCGTCGATCGGCGCGCCGGCCTTGAGCAGACGGTCGATCAGCCGCTGGTATTGGTCGAGCTTGGCCGGGTTGCTCTCGAGATTGTAGTCGTTGATCAGCAGCACCGCGTCCGGATCGGCGGCCCGGGCGACGTGGAAGGCGCGGACCATGTGGTCGATTTCGCCGAGGCGCCGGCTCCACAGGTGTTCGCGCAGGCCCGAGCCATCGTCCTTGATCGGCTCGTTGATCACGTCCCAGCCGCTGGCCTGGCCACGATAGCGGCCGACAAAGGCGGTGATGTAGTTGTCGTAGGCGCGGGCGAAGCTGGTACGCTGCTCGTCGAGATTGACGAAGGCCTCGGGCTCCTGGGCGTACCAGATCAGCGTGTGCCCGAAGAGCTTCATCCCCCGCTGGCGGGCGAAACCGGCGATGGCGTCGGGGCGGTCGAAGCGGAACGAGCCGTCCGGCAGGACGGTGTATTCCATCTTCATCTCCCATTCGGCGGTCAACTGGGAGAAGTGTTCGGTGACAAGGCCGGCGTAGGCCGGGTCGTCCAGGAAACGGGCCTGGACGCAGGTTCCGATCGGGAACGGCGCAATCGACTTCAGCGGTGCAACGGGCCCGCCCGCCGGCTGGCTGTTGGCCTTGGGACCACAGGCGGCGAGGGCGAGGGCGGAGCCGAGGACAGCGCGCCGGGTCGCGCCTGTCACCGCGCCGCCACCCGGCGCAGGCCGAGCTCGTCCAGGGCCGCGGTCTCGCGCTTGGCCATCTCCCGGCGGGCGGCGAGGGCGGCGTTCTCGGCCACCTGCTCGTACTTTTTGAGGCCTTCGTAGGCCTCGTTCAGGGCGTCGCGGGCGCCTTCTTCTTCGGCGATCAGGCTGTCGATGTTGTCCTGGATGGCCTTGCGGCGAACCTTCACGCCGTCACGGAAGCCGACCAGATACCAACCGGCCTCGGCGTCGGCCCGGGCGTTGGCCAGTTCGCTCTCGGCCTCGGCCTCAAGCACGGCCATGCGCAGTTCCCACTGGGTGCGGGCGTCGACGATGACGCTGAGGCGCTTCTGCAGTTCCTCGACCTGAAAATTGGACAGGCGGATCAGGGAGCCGACGGCCTTCATGCGTACTCACCCTGGTGCAGGATCTGGTCGAGATGGGCGAAGCTGTCTTCCAGCGAGGTCGCCTCATGGGCGTCCTGGCCGAGGAAGGCCTCGATGGCCGGGTTCAGCGCGATGGCCCGGTCGACCACCGGATCGGCCCCGGCCCGATAGGCGCCGATGCGGATCAGTTCTTCCATGTTGGCCCAGGCCGCCATCACCTGGCGGGCGCCCTTGACCACGTCGCGTTCGTCCATGTTCTGGCAGCCGGGCATGGTCCGGCTGATGGACTTCAGCACATTGATCGCCGGGAAGCGGCCGCGCTCGGCGATGGCCCGCTCCATGACGATGTGCCCGTCGAGAATACC
>JANPKF010000472.1:0-3409 GCA_031425895.1 Caulobacteraceae bacterium
CGGGAGAAGGTGGCCCCGAAGGGGTCGGATGAGGGGTCAATGACTCGTAGAGCTGCCGGTGCGGCTGGCCCGGAGCCCGACGGGGCGGTGCGACCCCTCATCCGTCGGCTCCGCCGACACCTTCTCCCTCAGGGGGAGAAGGAAGCCCCGAGGCGACCCCGGTTCATTCCGTGGCTTGTCAAAGGCCTGATCCTGCTCGTCGCCGTCCAGGCCGTGCTGATCGCCCTCGACCTGGCCTTTCCGCCGGACATGGGAAGGGCCGAGCGTTCCTCCCCCGTCGCCCTCGACCGCAACGGCGCCTGGCTTCGCGCCCTCCCGGTCGAGAACGGCCGCTGGCGGATCCGGGCGGATCTTTCCCGCACCGACAAGTCGTTCCAGCGACGGGTCATCCGCATCGAGGACCAGCGCTTCTGGCTGCACCCCGGCGTCGATCCGATTTCCCTGGTGCGGGCCGTCGGCAGCGCGGCGATCCGGGGCCGCGTCACCAGCGGGGCCTCGACCCTGACCATGCAGACGGCGCGGCTGCTGGAGCCCAGGCCGCGCAACATCGGCTCGAAACTGATCGAGATGGTCCGGGCGATGCAGCTCGAGGCGCGGATGTCCAAGCGGGAGATCCTCGCCCTCTACCTGACCCTCGCGCCATACGGCGGCAATCTGGAAGGGGTGCGGGCGGCGTCGCTGAGCTATTTCGGCCATGAGCCGGAGAGCCTGACCAATGGCGAACAGGCCCTGCTCATCGCCCTGCCCCAGGCGCCGGAGGGGCGCCGGCCGGATCGGTTCCCGGACAGTGCGCGGCGGGCGCGGGATACCGTGCTGGGCCGGATGATCCGGACTAGGATGATCAGCGAGGCGGCCGGCCATGAGGCCGAGACCGAGGCCCTGCCCCGTCGCAGCCCCTTTCCGACCAACGCCTGGCATATCTCCGGTCAGTTGGCCCGGGGGGCGGAGCAGAAGACGGCCAGCGTGCTTTCGACCATCGACGCCGGGCTGCAGGCGCGGCTCGAGCCGCTGGCCGCCAGCTACGCGCGGTCGCAGGGACCGGAGGCGACGGCGGCCATCCTGGTGGTCGAGATCGAGGGACGGGCGGTGCGCGCCGTGGTCGGCTCTGCCGGGCTCGACCGGCCGGGTGGCTGGATCGACATGACCCGGGCCGTGCGCTCGCCCGGCTCGGCGCTGAAGCCCTTCATCTATGCGATGGCCTTCGATGACGGGAAGGCGGCGCCGGACACCCGCATCCAGGACGTCGCCACCCGGTTCAAGGACTATCAGCCGGAAAACTTCGACCGGGTGTTCCGGGGCGAGGTGACCGCGAGCGAGGCCCTGGCCCATTCGCTGAACGTGCCGGCCGTGGCGATGATGGAGAAGATCGGGCCCCGCAGTTTCCTCGGGCGGCTGGAGAATGTCGGGGTCGAGCTGGTCAGGCCGGAGACCGGGCGACCGGACCCGGGCCTGGCCATCGCGCTGGGCGGCGAGGGTATCACCCTGCGGGATCTGGCGGTGCTGTACTGCGCGCTCGGCGATGAGGGCCTCGCCAAGCCGCTGGCCTTCACGGAAGCAGACGCGCGGCGCAATGGCAGGACCGGCGGACGGCGGCTGGTCGGGGCAAAGGCGGCGGCGGACGTCCTCGACATCCTGCGGGATGCGCCGGGGCCGAAGGGTCGCATCCCCAGCGCCCTGACCCGGGGCGGGCCCGGCCTGGCCTTCAAGACCGGCACCTCCTACGGCTTCCGCGACGCCGTGGCGGCGGGGGTGGCCGGCGGCTATGTGATCATCGTCTGGACCGGCCGCGCCGATGGCGGGGCGCGGGGCGGCCTGACCGGGCGAGAGGCGTCCCTGCCCTTGCTGTTCGACGTTGCTGACCTGGTCGGGGGACCGCAGAGCGCGCCGCCGCCGATCGCGCCGAAGTCGGCGCCGATGGCCCTGCAGCGGCTGGAAAAGGTCGAGGCGGGACCGCGGCTGATCTTCCCGCCGGACAGGGCGACCGTGCAGGTCGAGGCCTTCGGGCCGACATCGCGCGGCCTGGCGCTGGCGGCCGGGGGTGAGGGGCTGAGCTGGTACATCGACGGCCAGCCGATCCCGGTAGAGCCGATCAGCGGCAAGCCGATCTGGCGACCGGCGGCGCCGGGGTTCTATGCCGTGAAGGTGATCGACGGGGCGGGGCGGGAAGCCAGGGCGCGGGTGCGGATCAAGGGGGGCTAGCGTTCCTTCTCCCGCTTGCCGGGAGAAGGTGGCCTGCGAAGCAGGTCGGATGAGGGCAGAGCGAGCGGAAAGAGATTGGCTGAACGACCTCGCCACAACGCACGAGCCTTGATGGGCCGGCGCTGCCCTCATCCGTCAGCCCTGCGGGCTGCCACCTTCTCCCGACAAGCGGGAGAAGGACTCCAAACCAAAAGGGCCGCCGGTTTCCCTACGGCCCTTTCGAACTTCAGTGAAGCCTTGCGCCTACCGGCCCGGGGGCTTCTTCGGGGCGGCGATCAGGCCTTCACGCTGGGCGCGCTTGCGAGCCAGCTTGCGGGCGCGACGGACGGCCTCGGCTTTTTGACGGGCGCGCTTTTCCGAAGGCTTTTCATAATGCACGTGACGCTTCATCTCGCGGAACGAGCCTTCGCGCTGCATCTTCTTCTTCAGGGCCTTAAGCGCCTGGTCGACATTGTTGTCGCGGACGAAAATCTGAACCAGGGGTATCTCTCCTTCGGCTGCCCGCCGCACGCCTGCGCGGCAGGGCGGTCGAAAACAAATATCTGCGGACCCCGACAGAGAAAACCCGGTCGGAGCAAGGCGCGCGGGATAGCAGAGGCCAGCGGCCTTGTCCACGGTTCGGCGCCAATCAATGAGTCGGATCAACAGCTTGTCGCCAGCCCGCCACAGCGGAGTATAGAGTAGCGATCATGACCGCCGCCGCCGAAACCGCCGCCGGGCCCCGGGATTGGGCCGCCGAAACCGAGAGCCGCATCCTGGATGAGGCCCTGACCCTCTGTGTTCACATGGGCTGGACCCGGCCGATGACCCTGGCCGCCGGGCGCAAGGCCGGGCTGAGCACAGGTGAGACCGATCTGTCACTGCCACACGGGCCGCGCGACCTGGCCGCCCTGCTGTCGCGCCGCCATGACGCCGTCGCCCTTGCCGCCCTGCCGGCGCCCGAGGGGCTGAAGATTCGCCAGCGCATCCGGTCCGCCGTCGAGGCCCGCGTCGAGGCCGCCGCCGCCGATCGCGAGGCCCTGCGCCGCTGGGCGGGATATCTCAGCCTGCCGCTCAACCTGCCGCTGGCCCTGCGGCTGGTCTGGGAGAGCGCCGACAAGCTGTGGCGCTGGGCCGGGGATACGGCGACCGACGAGAATCACTATTCGAAGCGGGCCATCCTCTCGGCCATCCTGGTTTCGACAACGGCCATCGACATGGCGTCCGGGCG
>JANPKF010000473.1:0-2052 GCA_031425895.1 Caulobacteraceae bacterium
GCGCTCAACGCCGGAGTCGAGGCCGCCCGCGCGGGCGAGGCGGGGCGCGGCTTTGCCGTGGTGGCCCAGGAAGTGAGGGCTCTGGCCCAGCGCTCGGCCGACGCGGCAAAAGAGATCAAGGTCCTGATCCGCACCTCCACCGAGCAGGTGGACAAGGGTGTGAGACTGGTCGGCGAAACGGGCGAGACCCTCGAACAGATTCTGGTCCAGGCGGCGGAGATCGATGATCTGGTCGGCGAGATCGCCGCCTCATCCAGGGAACAGGCCGTCGGCCTGGCCGAGGTCAACCAGGCGGTGAACCAGATGGACCAGGTCACCCAGCAGAACGCCGCCATGGTCGAACAATCCACCGCCGCCAGCCACGCCCTGGCCAGCGAGGCGGCCGAGCTGGAGAGACTGGTAGGCCGCTTCCAGGTCGGAGCCGAGGTGCACGCACTGAGTCCCCAGCCGGCGGCGCGCCCCGCCACCGCCCCCACCCGGGAAAGATTCCGCCAGCGCTACGTCGCGGGCGCCAACGCGCTTGCGGTCGCGCCTTCGGCGGATGCGGAGGGGTGGGAAGAGTTCTAGGCGCGTTGGTCACCGCCGGGCGCTGCAGGCCGAAGGGCGAGACCGCGCCCTGACCATTCTTGGGCCCCGCCGCAACCGGGCGACCTCTCCAGGATCAGCGCGCGCCGCGTCTGGATCCGGCCCGGCCCAGCGCTCTGAACAGTTCGGCCAGGGCCGCCACAAGGCCCGCGGCCCGGAGCGCTCGGCTTCGTCTGATCCGGTATGTCGAACGGGTCGTCATCGCGCCTCTCCTCTTTTCAAAGGTGGGCTCCATGCCGGTATCGGGGCGTTTGAAGGACGTGACCCCGGCATCGAGCGCACTCGATGCGGTCCGACATCACGATCACCATCGATCGTCAGAGGGGCCCGGGCCGCAGCTGAACGATGCGCTGTCGACAGCGCATGGGCCAATAACAAGTGCTTATGTGGGGAATAAGCAAGTAGTATAAAGTATATCGACATCCGGGCCGGTCAATGTCGCAGAGCGCCTTCGGGGTGGGAAAATAACGACGGCGACGCGCTGATCACGATCACTGACGGGGCGGGCGTGAAAAACTGTCGAGGTCTATAAATCTCTGAGGCAGGTGTTGACGCAACGGGACTAAACATTCATTAGCCTTTCCTCCACGGGTCCGGGCCCCTCTGGCAGCCGAGGCGTCGGCCGCGATGTCGGACTCCCGCATGGATGGCGTCACGCAGCGCCTATTTCATTTTTCAGGGGTGCGGGATGCTTGAGTCCCTTCCGTTTCTTGCCGCCAGTTATGTCGGTCAGCCGATCTGGCTGTGGATCGCCTTCCTGGCCTTCATCGGCTTTCTGTTGTGGATCGACCTG
This sequence comes from Caulobacteraceae bacterium, assembly GCA_031425895.1. GTDB lineage: Bacteria > Pseudomonadota > Alphaproteobacteria > Caulobacterales > Caulobacteraceae > Caulobacter. Next base: position 1,379 of record JANPKF010000473.1, read on the forward strand.
GGGGTCGTGAACAACAAGGACGGGGTGGTCTCCGCCAAACGGTCCGCGGCCATGTGGGCGTCGTTCGCCTCGATCGCCGTCGCGTTCGGGGCCTATGTCTACTTCGTGTATGAGCCTGATGCGCGCTACTACATGAGCCCCGATAATCTGAACCAGCAGGCCGTCCTGCAGTATTTCACCGGCTACCTGCTCGAGACCGCGCTCGCCTTCGACAATATCTTCGTCATCGGCATGATCTTCACCTTCTTCGCGGTGCCGAGGCAGTACCAGCACCGGGTGCTGTTCTGGGGGATCATGGGGGCGATTGTGTTCCGGGCGATCTTCATCTCCCTGGGCGCGGCGATCGTCAACGAGTTCACCTGGGTGCTGTTCATCTTCGCCGCGTTTCTGATCTTCACGGGCTGGAAGATGATCTTCGGCGGCGATCAGCAGATGGATCTCAATCAGAACCCGGTCCTGAAGTTTCTCAGGAAGCGGATGCGGATCACCGATGCCATCGACAACCACAACTTCTTCGTCAGAAAGCCCGACCCGACGGGTTCAGGCCGGCTGGTGTTGTTCGCGACCCCGCTGTTCCTGGCCCTGGTCATGGTCGAGGTGGTCGACGTCATCTTCGCGGTCGATTCCGTGCCGGCGATCTTCGCGGTCACGAAAGACCCCTTCATCGTCTACAC
>JANPKF010000474.1:0-3935 GCA_031425895.1 Caulobacteraceae bacterium
CGCCGCCGCGGTCTGGCCGCCATGGGGGTTGTTGACCAGCGGCGCCAGCAAGGCCCGGGCCTCGCGCCAGTGGCGATTGGCCATCAGCACCTGGATCAGCTCGAAGCGGAGGCCAACCACCTGCGGAGCCTGCTTGTAGGCCCGGATCAGATAGTCCTGGTCGGCGGCGGACGGATAGCTGCCGCTGAAGCGCCGGGCCTGGGCGTAGGCGTAGAGGATGCGATAGTCGTTGGGAGCCAGAACCGACGCCTTCTTCAGCCAGCTTTCGGCCTCCGCCATCAGCGCCTTGTCGGCAACCTTGCGGATTTTCGGCTCGGCTGCCGCCGCTTCCTCTTCCTTCTTGGCCTTGTCGTCCTTCTTGGCCTGATCGTCTTTTTTGACGTCCTCTTCGGGATCCCGCTCGAAAGCGTCGTCGTAGAGGGCAACGCCCAGCACATACATGGCCTCGGCGTCATCCGGATGAGCGGCGATCCAGTCACCCAGCAGCTTTCGCGCCTTGAGGTCGTCGCCGAGTTCCGCCTCGGTCTGGCCCAGGGTCAGCGTCGCCAGTTGATCGCCGGGATACTTGGCGGCCCGACGCTGGATCATCCCAAGGAACCCGGGCGGAGCCTCCTTGTAGTATTGCGAGACGATCTGCACGCGGGGCAGCAGCAGGTCATCGGCCGACGGCGGCAGGGTGGTGATGGTGATCGGCGGCGGGGCGAAGCCGCCCCGGTTGAACTGGGTGATCTTCAAGCCGCTGCGGGCGTAGCGGCGGAGTGTCTGTTCCAGCGCTTCCATCGACAGGCCGGTGACGTCCGTCATCGACTTCACCGGATCACCACCCCTGGCGACAGCGGCGGCGTAGGCCTGGAACTGCTTGTACCGCTCCGGGTCGCTCATCAGGTAGTGGGTCAGCAGCCAGGACTGGGCGTAGAAGGAGCCCCAGTCGGTGCTGCTGCGCTTGTTGCCGAGAAGGTTGGCCATCGGCATCCATTTGCCCGACAGCAGCTCCTCGCCACGCATGTCGTTCACCTGGCCGGCCTCGATGAAGCGGTCGGTGATCTTGGTGACGCCGTAGTATTCGGCATAGCCCTCGACCATCCACGACGGATAGGCCCCGGGAAAACTGCCGAGCATGAAGTGGTGGACGTACTCGTGAAGGATCGTGGAATCGTCGCCGCGCCCCTCGCTGGTGGCGACCGCGAAGACGTTGGAGGCGCCGGGGAGGTAGTAGCCGGCGATCGCATCCCCGGCCCCATGCCAGGTCTCCTGCAGGTCGTCGCGGGTCCGGACCAGATAGATCGGCAGCTTGCGCGAGGGGACGCCGCTTTCCGGCAGGCCATGGCGGGCCCGCAGGAAGGTGTCGAATAGTTCCATCCTGGTGACGTAGTCGCGCAGCACGCTCTCGGAGCCGTTGCTGTAGACGATGAAACGGGGGCTTTCGGCCTTGATCCACCGGGCCTGCGCGGGGCTGGCGGCGACCGACAGCATCACGACAGCGACCAGCGCCGTCAGAACACGCGACAACATTGAAAACCCCCTGAACTCACCCTGAACGACCTAAGCAAAGCTTGAGGGCTTCGTCCAGAAAATCAGGCGGCCAGCCGGCGCCAAACCTGCCGGTCGGCCTCGACGGTGGTTAGGGCGCCCTGCTGCTGGCGCGCGTAGAGCAGGCCCATGACCTCAAAGCTGATCTGGGCATAGCGCACCGCCACCAGGTCTTCCTTGCAGCCACGGGCAGGGGCTACGAACAGGGCGGCATTGATCTCGGGCTGCTTGAGCAGGATCAGGCTGGCCAGGCGGCGCGAGCGCTCGGGGTTGAAGCGGTGCAACAGCGGCTCTTCGGCAAACAGCTCGCGGCCAAGTTTCTCGACGAAGTTCATACTCAGCGAACGGTTACGCGGCGCGGCGACCGGCGGCGCTATTTCCGTCGGGGCCAGGTTCAGGACCTCGTCGTTGAGCAGGAAAAGCATGGCGCACTCATTCTGGGGGCAGATATGAATGCACCGGCCTGGCTTTCAGGACCGTCAAGGAACGCGGTTAACGGGTCTCCACCGCCTCGGTGAGGAAGTGGCGACCTTCGCGGTCCTCGATCTCCACGACCCAGACGTCGGGGTCGATGCGGGCGGTGCGGGCGATGTAGGCGTCGAGGTCGGCCTCCACCGTGCTGGCCAATGGCTGCATCCAGAACCGCTCGCCGTCGCCGCGCGTCGCCTCGCTGTAGAGCCTGGCGCCGCCCTCGCCGCGGTTGACCGCCTTGACCAGCACCGAGCCAGCGCGGGCGTCTCCCTTGCGCCCGACAACGGCGAAGGCCCCCGCCAGTTCGGCGCGGCGGATCAGGGCAGCGACCCAGATGTCGGTGGACAGCAGCAAAATCAGACTCTCAACGGCGGGCGCTAACGGGATGGCAAGGCGGGCCGCCCTAGGGTGCGACGATAACAATAGAGAAATGCGGACCGATGACGAGCCTGCGCGAGCAGATCAAGGGTCGGGTCGCCTGGTGGTCGGTGGGTCTGGTCTGTGTCGCCCTGGTGGTGACCAGCCGTCCCGCGCATGCCGCCGGGGGCGCCCTGGACCTGCTGTATGAGCGAACCGTGATGAGCGCGGCCGACCAGCGCTGCGCGCTGTTCACGCCGCAGATCAAGGCGGCGCTCGACGCCTCGCGTCTTCAGGCCCGCGGCGCCGCCCTGCGCGCCGGCGCCCCGAGGGGCACCCTCGCCGAGACCGAGGGCCGCGCCCTTCGAAAGGGTCGCGCCGCCGACTGCCGCTCGCCCGATATCGCCACCGCGGCCGGACGGGTGCGTAGCGCCTTCGCCGGCTACGCCAAGCTGGCCCGCATGGACTACCCCGGTGAGGTTGCCGGCTGGAGCGCCGATCGCTCGGTCTCCAAGATGGGTGAGCGTTGGAAACTGTCGCAGGTCAGCAATTTTGGTTGGGACCGCCTGCGCTTTGGCCTGGCCAGCCAGTACGGGCCCCCGCGGCTGACCGCCGTGGCCGTCTTCGCCGACAACGCCACGCCCTATTCGGCCCGGCTGGTCGTGCGTGACGTGACCCGCACCAGCGGCCCCTACCTGGACAGCCGCTCTCGCGGCAAGGGCGGACGGCTGACCCTGGTCGCCCGCACCTCGCCCCGCTCGGCCTCGCGGGTGTTCACCGCCGAGGCGCGCGGCGCCGCCGGCCCGATGCTGCTGCCCGAGGGCGCCAAGTCAGGCTGGGCCTTCCGCTTCTCCCCGGCGGCTCAGGCTGCGCTCGCGGGGCTTGATCCGCGCGAGGCTGTGATCGTTGAATTCGTCTTCGCCGGTCCGGGCGGCGACCGGGTGCGCCAGGCCCATGTCGAGGTCGGTGACTTCGCGGCGGGCCGGGCCTTCCTGGCGGCCGGGGCGCGATAGCGCTCACCGCACCGGGTTGAAGGCCACCACATTGTCGCCCGCCGGCTCGGCCGGCTGCACCGGCGGCAACAGCACCGGCAGGCGGATCGTCACCGTCGTCCCCTGCCCCAGCGTGCTTTCGATCCCCATCTCGCCGCCGTGCAGCTCGGCAAACGACCGCACCAGCGACAACCCCAGACCCGTGCCCATGGCGCGCCGATCGCGGTCGCCGGCCTGTTCATAAGGCCGACCCAGCCGCTCGAGGTCCTCGGGCCCGATACCAACGCCGGTGTCGGCCACCACCAGTTCGAAGAAGCCTTCGAAGCCGTGGGCGGTCACCGTGATCGCCCCGCCCTTGGGGGTGAACTTCAGAGCGTTGGAGACAAGGTTGAGCACAATCTGCTTCAGCGCCCGGCGGTCGGCGTCGATTTCCAGCGGCTGTGTCGGCAGCAGGCCGCGCAACTGCACACCGGCTCCGTCTGCCTGGAGCCGCATCAGCCGCAAGGCGGCTGACACCGCCTCCCGGGCGTCGAACGGTTCGCGCGACAGCTCGAAGCGGTCGGCCTCGATCTTCGACATGTCGAG
>JANPKF010000475.1:0-9782 GCA_031425895.1 Caulobacteraceae bacterium
GCCAGCGCGGTGACCGAATACTTCAAGCCGCTCAACACCTGGCTGATCAAGCAGAACAAGGGCCAGAAGTGCGGCTGGTAGCTTGAACATCTGGGGACCGGCGTTTTGCACGCCGGTCCCCAACCCCTTGTAGTTACCGCATAATTCACCGCCCTTTGTGGCCGATGCGTTTACCGCGCCGGAGCAACCTGCACGGTCGGCGGACAGCTTTGGTCCGTTGTCCGGTTGGGGTCTCTAGCGATGGGCGCGCAGGGTTTCGTGCAGGCCGCCATGGCGCGGCTAAGGACGATTGGCGGCGACAGGCGGGGCGCGATCGCCGTTCAGGCAGCCTTGGTCGGCATGCCGATGATCGTGCTGACCATGGGGGCTGTGGACATCGCCAACGGCTCGGCCGCCAAGACCCGGCTGCAGGACGCCCTCGACGCCGCCGCCCTGACCGCCGCCCGCTCGGCCCAGTTCACCGACACCGGCCTGCAATCCATCGGCTCCCAGGCGCTGGCCGCCAACATGGTCGGCTCGCAGGCCACCGTCACCTCCTCGTCCTTCAAGGGCGAGGGCAACAAGGTGATCGCCTCCGCCAGGGCCAAGGTGACGCCGCTGGTCGCCGGCATCTGGATGCAGGGCGACATCATTGTCGGCGCAAAGGCGGACGTCACCCGGTCGGTCAACAAGATCGAACTGGCCCTGGTGCTCGACACCACCGGTTCGATGAAGGGCAGCAAGCTCACCAACCTCAAGACCGCCTCGAAGAACCTCATCGACACTCTGTCGGCGGCCGCCGAACGCAGCGTCGAGACCGATCCGGTCAAGATCGCCATCGCCCCCTTCTCGATGACGGTGAAGGTCGGGACCGCCTACCGAAACAGCGGCTGGGTCGACCAGACCGGCGCCGCGCCGATCAACAACCAGATCTTCAGTAGCGCCGCCAACCGCTTCACCCTCCTGAACAACATGGGCGTCGCCTGGGGCGGCTGCGTCGAGAGCCGGGCCGCGCCCTACGACGTCCAGGACACCGCGCCGGGCACCGGCACGCCGGCCACCCTGTTCACCCCCTATTTCGCGCCGGACGAGCCGAGCAGCGGCGGCACCTACTACAACAGCTACCTGCCGGACGTGACCAACAGCTCCAGCTGGCAGACGCGCCAGGGCTATGTCGCCAAGTACAACCGCGCCCCCACCGCGACGGGGACCAACAGCAACACCGGCTATATCTACGGTCCCAACAGCGGCTGTCAGCTGTCGCCGATCACCCGGCTGACCGACGACTGGGCCGGTCTCAAGAGCGCCGTCGATGACATGGTCGCCGTCGGTGACACCAACATCCCGCTCGGCCTGATGTGGGGCTGGCACCTGCTGTCGCCCAACGCGCCCTTCTCGGACGGCCGGGCCTACAACACGCCCAAGTCGACCAAGGTCGTGGTGCTGATGACCGACGGCGAGAACACCATGGGCTCGACCGGCAACAACAACGCCTCGCTGTACAATTCGCTCGGCTACATCTGGCAGGGGCGCCTCGGCATCACCTCCGGCTCGACCGCCCAGCGGAAGGCGGCGATGGACGCCAGGCTGACCACCCTGTGCGCCAACATGAAGGCCCAGCAGATCGTCATCTACACGGTGCGGGTGGAGGTCGCGAGCGGCGACTCCAGCGTCCTGCGGGGGTGCGCCAGCTCCAACGACAAGTTCTACGACGTGCAGGACGCCAGCCAGCTGACCGCCGTGTTCAACGCCATCGCCGGCTCGATCGAGAACCTGCGGATCCTGAAGTGAAATTACCCTTCGTTCACCGTCTTCATTGGCCAGTTCCTTTACCAGCCCGGGCCTAGAAAGCTCGATCAGGATTGGGTTCATGACGCACGACAGACACGCCACTGACGCAGGTCGCAAGACTTTGGGGGGACGCCTGCGCGACCTCCTGCGCCGGTTCGCGCGCGCCCGGCGCGGGGCCGTGGCGGTGCAGTTCGCGGTCATCGCGCTGCCGCTGGCGGTGCTGTCGCTCGGCCTGATCGACGTCAACCAGGCCAGCATGTCCAAGCGGACCCTGCAGGACGCCCTGGACGCCGCCGCCCTGATCGTCGCGAAATCGAGCGCCAGCACCAACGCCCAGGCCGACTCCATCGGCGACACGGCCCTGGCCGCCCAGCTGGCCTCGATCAACGCCAATGACGGCACGCTGGTGTCCTCGACCTTCACACTGGGCGGAACCGGCAACACCACGGTCCTGGCCGACGCCTCGATGTCGGTGACGCCCGTGGTGGCCAATCTCTGGCTTCAGGGCAACATGACGATCGGGGCGCACTCCGAGGTCATGCGCGCCTCCTATGACCTGGAAGTCGCCCTGGTGCTCGACGTCACCACATCGATGACCGGCACAAAGCTGACCGACCTGAAGGCCGCAGCCAACAGCCTGGTCACCCTGGTCGTCAAGGACAGCCAGACGCCCTACTACTCGAAGATGTCGATCGTGCCCTATTCGAACGCGGTCAATCTGGGCAGCACCCATGCCGTCACCGCGCGGGGCGCTATTCCGGGCGCCAAGTCCATCACCGGCGCCAGCTGGGCCAGCGGCACTGCCAAGACCATCACCGGCATCACCAGGGCCAACCCGGCGGTGGTGACCTCCAACGGCCACGGCTTCGTCAACGGCGACCGGGTCTACATCAGCGGCGTCAGCGGCATGACCCAGGTCAACAGCAACGTCTATACGGTGGCGGGCAAGACGACGAACACCTTCCAGCTGCAGGGAACCAACTCCGGCTCCTACAACAGCTTTTCCTCCGGCGGGACGCCGCGGGCCACAAAGTGCCAGGCCACGAACTGCGAGGTCGTCGTGACCTCCAACGGCCACGGCTTCGCCAACGACGCGTGGGTCTACATCACCGGCGTCGGCGGCATGACCAGCATCAACACCGCCGCCTGGCAGGTGAAGAGCACGGCGACCAACACCTTCTGGCTCGATGGCTCAATCGGGCCCAACTACAGCGCCTTCAGCTCCAACGGCTCGGCCTGGTGCACGACCAACGGCTGCCAGTACCAGCGCTTCGTGAACAACAGCGGCGGCGTGCGCATCCACCAGATCAGCACCTGCGTCAGCGAGCGCACGACAAATGCCTACACGGACGCCTCCCCGGCCACGACCCTGGTGGGTACGAACTATCCGGCCAGCAGCAACCCCTGCCTGACCAACACCGTTGTCGGCCTGACCAGCACACGGGCGACCCTGACCACCGCCATCAACGGCCTGGCGGCGTCCGGCTCCTCGGGCGGTCACATCGGGGTGGCCTGGGGCTGGTATTCGATCTCGCCGAACTTCACCTCGATCTTCAGCGGGGCCAGCGCACCGGCCGCTTATACCGCGCCGCACATCAAGAAGGTCATGATCCTGATGACCGACGGGGAGTACAACAGCTCCTACTGCAACGGCGTCATTTCCCAGGATTCGACCACCGGTTCGGGCTCGGTCAGTGACCACATCAACTGCAACGCGCCCAACGGCAACACCTATACCCAGGCCCAGGCGCTGTGCACGCAGATGAAGCTGAACGACGTGATCATCTACACGGTCGGCTTCCAGGTCGGCAGTGCAACCAACGCTGTGAACCTGATCAATAACTGCGCCACCGACGCCCAGCACGTCTACACGCCCAACACCGGCACCGCCCTGCAGGACGCCTTCGAGGCCATCGGCGCCGATATCGCTTCTCTTCGGATATCCAGATAGCGATCCATTTACCGGTCCGCCCCTATTCTCCTCCGAAACGGGGATAGCCATGAAGCGGAGCCTGACACGGGCAGGGAAAAGGCTGGCGGGCTTCCGCCGCGATGAAGGCGGCAACATCGCCATCATCGCGGCCATCGGCGTGCCCATACTTGCCCTGGTCAGCTTTGCCCTGCTCGACATCAACCGGGCCAGCGGCCAGAAGCGCGAACTGCAGGACGCGCTCGACGCCGCCGCCCTTTACGCCGCCCGCTCCACCGCCGTCACCGACGCCGACCTGCAGAAGGTCGGGTCCAAGGCCCTCTCCGCTCAGCTCGGCACGATGGTCGACGCCAGGCTGATCAGCTCCAGCTTCGCGCTCGGCAAGAACGGCGCGGTGGTCGCCACCGCCCAGGTCAGCGTCAAGCCGTTCGTCTCCAACATCTGGCTGCAGGGCGACATGGAGGTCGGGGCCGACAGCGAGGTGCTGCGCTCGATGAACCGCATCGAGCTGGCCCTGGTGCTCGACAACACTGGCTCGATGGCCGGGTCCAAGCTCGCCAACCTCAAGACCGCCTCGAAGAACCTGATCGACACCCTCGCGACCAGCGCGGCGCGCAGCAGCGAGCCCAACCCGGTCAAGATCGGCATCGTGCCCTTCAGCCAGACGGTAAAGGTCGGCGCGACCTACAAGAGCCAGACCTGGATCGACCAGACCGGCGCGGCGCCGATCAACCGCGAGATCTTCTGGGACAAGGCCACGGCCACGACCATCAACGCCAACCGCTTCACCCTGCTCGGCAACATGGGTCAGAGCTGGGGCGGCTGCGTCGAGACCCGGGCCCAGCCCTACGACGTGCAGGACACCGCCCCCACGACCGGCACGCCCGCCACCCTCTACACCCCCTACTTCGCGCCGGACGAGCCGGACTCGCGGTCAAAGTCGGGCAATGCCAACGGCGACTTCGGCAGCTTCTCCAACGACTACCTGCCCGACGAGCTGTTCAGCGCCACCAACTGGAAAATCCCCCAGGGCTACATCGGCAAGTACGACCAGGCGCCCAGCGGCGGCGGCGGTCCCAACCGGGGCTGTGACCTGCAGCCGATCATGCGGCTGACGACCAACTGGACGGGCCTCAAGACCCTGGTCGACGGCATGGTCGCCACCGGCAACACCAACATCCCGCTCGGCGCGGCCTGGGGCTGGAACCTGCTGTCGCCGACCGGTCCGTTCGCCGACGGCTCGGCCTACGGCGCCGCCAAGCTCAGCAAGATCGCCATCATCATGACCGACGGCGACAACGTCATGAGCGATGCGAACAACGACAACGAGAGCAACTACAACGCCCTCGGCTATGTCTGGCAGAACCGTCTCGGCATCAACGGCGGCGGCCAGGGCGCCCGCACATCGGCCATGGACAAGCGGCTGGCGCTGCTTTGCGAGAACATGAAGGCCAGGGGCGTGGTGATCTATACGGTCCGGGTCGAGGTCAAGTCGGGGGCCAGCGCCCTGCTCAAGAAGTGCGCCACCACCGCCGACCGCTACTACGATGTCCAGAACGCCGCCGACCTGGACGACGTCTTCCAGCGCATCGCCGGCGAGATCTCGAACCTGCGGATCTCGAAGTAGCAGGGGCAGAGGGGACACCTCGTCCCCGCTTCCGGCCGCCTCAGGCCGCCGCCGCCGTCTCGTCCGCGCCGCACACTCTCGCCAGCACCTCGAACAACGCCTCGGCGCTGATCGGCTTGGTCAGATGCCCGTCGGCGCCGGCTTCAGCCGAGGCCCGAACATGCTCGGGCAGAGCGTTGGCCGACAGGGCCCAGATCGGCGTGCGACCAGTCTCGGCGGCTCGGATCGTCCGGATGGCGGTTAGACCGTCCATGACCGGCATCTGCATGTCCATCAGCACGAGGTCGAAGCTGCCCGCGGCCAGGGCCTCGACCGCCTCGGCCCCGTTCTCGACAGAGGTCAGCTCGACCCCCGCCGGTTCCAGCAACAGCTGCACGACGCGCCGGTTGACCGCATGGTCCTCGGCCAGCAGCACCCTGGGGGCCCGCGCCTGTACGGACTCGGCCGGCGCCGCGACAAAGGCCGCTTCCGGCTCGGCCACCTGAACCAGCGGCAGGGTGAGAACGAAGACCGCCCCCTTGCCCGGTTCGGACTCGGCGGTCAGGTCGCCGCCCATGATGCCTGCCAGTTGGCTGGAGATGGCCAGGCCCAGGCCCGTGCCGCCGAACCGGCGGGTGATGGAGCCGTCGGCCTGTTCGAACCGTTCGAACATCCGGGCCTTGAAGTCGTCGTCGAAACCGATGCCGGTGTCACGCACCGCCAGGGCCAGCACCCCGTCCTCGACGAAGGCGCGCAGCGACACCGAGCCCCGCGTCGTGAACTTGATGGCGTTGGATAGCAGGTTGCCCGTCACCTGCCTCAGCCGCACCGCGTCGCCGTCGAACCAGGCGTCGGCGGAAGGGTCGATATCGAGATCGAAGGCGAGGCCCTTGTCGGCGGCCAGCGGCCGGAACAGGTCGGCGATGGCCCGGAGCGAGGCGTTGAGCGCAAAGGGCTCGCTCTTCAGGTCCAGCTTTCCGCTCTCGATGCGAGCCAGGTCCAGCAGGTCGGACAGGATGGCTTCCAGGGTCTGACCGGAGGTGCGGATCAGCCCGACCATCTCCTCCTGGGCGCCGCTCAGCTCGGTGCGCGACAGAGCCGCGGCCACGCCCATCACCCCGTTCAGGGGGGTGCGGATCTCGTGGCTCATATTGGCCAGGAACTCGCTCTTGGCCCGGCTTGCCGCCTCCGCCGCGTCCCGGGCGCGCGTCACCTGGTCTTCCGAGCGCTTGCGGTCGGTGATGTTCTTCAGGACGCCCAGCAGACGCTGCGGCCGACCCTTGTCGTCGGTGAACAACTCGGCGCCCGAAAAGGCCCACAGGGTGTCGCCGTTCGGGGCCACGACCCGGGTTTCACAGCGGAACGGCGCGCCGTCGGCCAGCCGCGCCTGCCACAGGTCGAGGGCCTGCTCGCGATCTTCCGGATGGACCACGCAGAAGGGGTCGGCGGCGATGGAGTCGAAGGTGGTCTTGCCGTCGAAGAACGCGTCGCTGGCGCCGTCGAACCGCAGCTCGCGCCGGGCATAGTCGATCTCGTAGACCAGCACGTCGGCGATCTCGAGGGCCAGCTTCAGCCGCGCCTCCGACCGTTCGGCCTGTTCGAGCGCGGTGATCACGTCGGTGATGTCATGGCTCATGGCGATCAGGCCGGCGACATTGCCATCGCCGTCGCGCCAGGGGCCGACCTCGGCCCGCAGCCAGCGGTCTTCGCCGCGCGGGTTGGGGATTCTGACCCGGTCTGACCAGGCCGTCGCCCCGGTCAGGCAGCGCTCGTAGGTGTCCTTCAGCTCGGCGTAGGACTGCGGAAACAACTCGCCGACATGGGCCCCGATGGCCCGCTCGCGGCTGACGCCGGTGTCCTTGCTCCAGCGAGCGTTGACGTAGACGTAGCGCATGTCGCGATCGACCATGGCCAGGGCCACCGGCGCCGATCGCATGATCGCCTCCTTCAGCGCCACGGCGGCCCGGGTCTCGCGGGCGCCTTCTTCGCGGGCCCGCTCGGCGCGCAACCGCTCGACGGCTTCGGACAGCAGGGCGGCGCAGTCCTTCAGATGTCCCTCGGCGACCGCGTCATAGGCCTTGGGATCAGGCGACAGGACGCAGAGGGCGCCGATACGCAAGCCGCTGCTCAGCCTCAGGGGCGTGGCGCAGTAGAAGCGGGCGTAGGGGGCGCCGGTCGTCCAGGGATGGTCCGGGTTGGAGACGTAGGCGTCCTCCATCCAGATGCCGTTCTCGTTCCGCATGCTGACCGAGTCGCCGGCCTTGACCAGGCTTTCCTCGAAGCCCGCAAAGGCCGAATGCCAGATCCGGCCGTCCTCGTTGAGCACCACATAGGCGTGGGCCGCGCCGCTCAGGGCGACGGCCATGCCACTGACCCGCTGGATGGTCGGGCGCAGGGCGGCGAGGTCCAGAGAGCGGACCTCGCGCAGGCCTTCGGCGTCGATGGGCTCGGGCGCCTTTTGCGCCATGGACAGTCCCCCTTACATACTGAGGGGACTGTTGCAGTCGACGGTTAAGATTGAGTGGGTCCAGGCAATCGAAGGCCCCCCGGATCAGCCCAGTTTGATCTCCGCCAGCCGCTGCTTGAGGAAGTCGTCGGCGGTGATCGGCGTGGGATACTTGTTCGGCGTCTCGGCGTCGGCCCGACCCGGCAGGGTCTCGATCAGGTGATCGGGGGCGTAGTGCAGGAAGAAGGGAGTCGAGTAGCGGGGAACATTGCGCCGCTCCGGCGGCGGATTGACCACCCGATGGGTCGTCGAGGGCAGATAGTCGTTGGTGGCGCGGCTCAGCATGTCGCCGATGTTGACCACCAGAGAGCCGGCCGGCGGATTGATCGGCAGCCAGCGGCCGTCACGGTCCAGAACTTCCAGCCCGCCCTCTTCGGCGCCCAGCAGCAGGGTAATCGCGTTGATGTCCTCATGCGCCCCGGCCCGCTCGTTCGGCCCGTCGAAACCGGCCGGCGGATAGTGCAGCAGGCGCAGGATGGAGTTGCCGTCCTTGACCTGCACATCGAAGGTGTGGCGCTCGAGGCCCAGATAGGTGGCGATGGCCTGCAGCACCTTGCCGCCCATGCCGTCGAGGGCGTCGAACAGCCAGGTCAGCTCTTCCCTGAAGCCGGCGACGTCATCGACCCACAGGTTGGCCGGCATCGAGGCCGAGTACCTGTGGCCGGCCGGCAACTCGCGCCCGACGTGCCAGAACTCCTTGAGATCGAAGTGGGCCGCGCCCTTGGCGGTCTCGACGCCGAAAGGGGTGTAGCCGCGCTGGCCCTTGCCGCCCGCGACGAAGAATTTCTTCTTGGTCTCTTCCGGCAGGGCGAAGAATGCCTTGGCCCGTTCGATGGCGCTGTTGATCTTCTCCTGGCCCATGCCGTGGTCGCTGATCACCGCGAAGCCATAGCGCCGGAAGCTGTCGCCAAGGGCCTTGGCGAAGCCGGCGAAGTCGCTCTCGTATTGCTTGAACGAAACGGGGGCGATGGCGGAGGGGGCGAGCGCGGATTGGGTCATGGGAGCCTGGCGGAGATTGGGCCGGGATTTCTACACCAGTCGCGCCGATGACGAAACCGCACCTGGCCAGGCGTCACCTGCCGCCTTTGTCGGAACCTCGACACAGGACAGGCGTTCCGGCGGTCGGGACACCTCTTCCAAGGACAATACAGACATGATCCGCCGCACCTTCGCGCTCGCCGCCTGCCTGACCGGCGCTGTCGCCCTTTCGGCCTGCACCACCACCGACCCCTACACAGGCGAGGTCGTGCGCAACAACACCGGCACCGGCGCGGTCATCGGCGCCATCGGCGGCGGCCTGCTGGGCTACCTGTCCAACACCTCCGACAGTGAACAGGGCCGCAAGAACGCCCTGCTCGGCGCGGGCATTGGCGGCCTGGCCGGGGCCGGCGTCGGCAACTACATGGACCGGCAACAGGCCGATCTGCGCCGCGAACTGGCCGACAGCGGCGTCAGCGTCACCCGCGACGGCGACAACCTGATCCTCAACATGCCCAGCGACGTGACCTTCGCCTCCAACAGCGAAAGCCTGCAGCCGCAGTTCTACGACACCCTCGACGGCGTCGGCCGGGTGCTCGGCGCCTATCCCTCGACCCTGCTCGACATTGTCGGCCATGCCGACAGCGACGGCGCCGACGACTACAACCTCGCCCTGTCGGAGCGCCGCGCCCGCTCGGTCGCCGACTATCTGGTCCGAAACGCCCGCCTCAACCCCAACCGCGTCGCGCTCGCCGGCCGCGGCGAACGCGACCCGATCGCCAGCAACGCCACCGCCGCCGGCAAGGCCCAGAACCGCCGCGTCGAGATCGTCCTGCGCTAAACACGCCGGACGGCCTGACCGGCTGACTTGGGAAAGGGGCGTCCTGCGGGGCGCCCCTTTTGCGTCTGCTTCGCACACTGGCAAATCCCGGCGCGATGGCCTATGTCGCGATAAAGCTTCTCGGGGACCGGAATGGCGAAGATTACCTATG
>JANPKF010000476.1:0-2699 GCA_031425895.1 Caulobacteraceae bacterium
GGATGATCGGGGTGATCAGGCCGCCATCGATGGCCACGGCCATGGCGATGTCGGCGTGATGGTGCATGGCCAGGCCTTCGGGGCTGTAGCTGGCGTTGGCTTCCGGCACGCGCTTGAGGGCGACGGCCACGGCCTTGATGACCAGGTCGTTGACCGAAACCTTGACCCCGTCCTTTTCCAGCATGGCGTTGATCTTGGCGCGCGCGGCCAGCAGGCCGTCGATCTCCAGGTCGATGGTCAGCGGGAAGTGGGGAATGTCGCGGAAGCTGTCGGTCATCCGGCGGGCGATGGTCTTGCGCATGCCGTCGAGCGGGACGAGGTCGTAGCTGCCGTCCGGGATTCCCATCTGTGCCAGCGACTGAACCTGACGCGGTGCGGCCGAGGCAGCGGCAGGTGCGCCGGGCGCGGCCGTCGGGGCGGCGGCGGGCGCCTTGCCACGGGCTGCGTCGACGTCGGCCTTGACCACCCGGCCGTGCGGACCGCTGCCCTTGACGGTGGCGAGGTCGAGGCCGGCGGCCTGGGCCAGGCGGCGGGCCAGGGGCGAGGCCATGACGCGGTCGCCGGACGCGCTGGCCGGCGCGGGGGCCGGAGCCTTGGTGGTGGCGCCGGTCTCGCCGGCGGCCTGGACAGGCGCGGCAGGGGGCGGCGGCGCTTCAGCCTTGGGGGCTTCCTTGGGCGCTTCGGCCTTGGGTTCTTCGGCCTTCGGAGCCTCTGCCTTGGGGGCCGGCGCGGGCGCCTCGCCCTCCCCGGCCATGCGGGCGATGGGCGTGTTGACCTTGACGCCTTCGGTTCCGGCATCGACCAGCAGGGCCTCGATGACGCCCTCGTCGACGGCCTCGACCTCCATGGTCGCCTTGTCGGTCTCGATCTCGGCGATGACGTCGCCGGCCTTCACCGTGTCGCCGGGCTTCACATGCCACTTGGCCAGCGAGCCTTCCTCCATGGTCGGCGACAGGGCGGGCATCAGGATTTCGATCGACATGCTCGTTCTTCTTCTCAGGCGCTCGGAGAGGCTTCGACAAGGGTCAGGGGTGTCCACATCGCCTGGCGGCGGGCGGCGCGGTCTTCAGCGGGTTGCTCGCCGAAGTCCATCGATTGGGCGGGACGGTCTTTCAGGCCTTCGATGTCGGTCCCGACGACATTCAGCGTGGCGCGCGGGCCGGTCGGCGTTTCGACGCTGGAGAAGACCAGCACGCCGCACTGTTCGCACAGCCAGAAGTCGGCCGCCTGATGGGCGAAGCGGTAGAGGCCGAGCACGCCTGGGGCAGCGGTGACATGCAGGCTGCCGTTCGGGTCGCGGGCGTAGCGGGCGCCGTGGCGGCGGCAGAAGCCGCAGGTACAGGCGAACACCGGCACGACATCCATGTCCGGGCTCTCGAAGGAGACCCGCACCGAGCCGCAGTGGCAGGAGCCGTTGAGGGCGTGGCTCATACGTCCTCCTCGGAGAGGTGTGCCAGGTCGGCGGCGTGCGCCTCCCAGTTCTGGCCGTCGAAGGCTTCGATGCGCAGGTCGATGCCGTAGACATCGTCCAGGCAGCGGGCGTTGACCGACCAGCCGTCCGGGTTGGAGCGCGGGCGGTAGAAGGCCTTGACCCCGCAGACCTTGCAGAAGGTGTGCTGGGCGACGCCGGTGTTGAATGTGTAGGTGGTGATGGCGTCGGCGCCGCCGGTCAGCCGGAAACGGCTCTCGGGCACGATGACATGCACGAAACCGACCTTCTGGCACATCGAGCAGTTGCAGCTTTGCGCCTCGACGACAGCCGGCAGGGCCGCCTCGAAACGGACGGCGCCGCAGTGGCAGCCGCCGGTGTGCCAGGCGAGGCCGCTCATAGCCCGCGCTCCAGCCACCAGGCCTCCGAGCGATAGGGTTCGGGGACGCGATCGTTCCAGGGATCGACGCCGAGCGCCTCCAGCTCGTCGAACCAGCGCGTGCGCAACGAGGCGGGCAGCGGCTTGCCGGACCAGGGATCGAAGGCGATCACGATGGTGCTGCCGCCGCCGTCCAGCACCGGGATGCCAAACTCGCGATGGCGGGGATCGTAGGTGACGGCCGTCTCGTCATCGCCGACAAAACCCATGAGCTCGGGATAGTCAGCCGCCAGCGCCGACGAACCGCCGGGGCCGAACGACGTGAAGTCCTCCTTCACGTTGAGCGGATTCCAGTCGTCGTCGACGGCGTCGGTCACTTGTAGCTCACCGCCTTGGCCGCCTTGACGATCTTTTCGACCGACGGCAGCGACAGGACCTCCAGGTTGGCGGCGTAGGGCAGCGGCACGTCTTCCTGGTGGACGCGCAGCGGCGGGGCGTCGAGGTAGTCGAAGGCGTGTTCGATCACCCGGGCGACGATCTCGGCGCCGACGCCCATCGAGCCCCAGCCTTCCTCGACGCAGACGATGCGGTTGGTCTTCTTGACGCTGTCTACGATCGTTTGATGGTCCAGCGGGCGGATGGTGCGCAGGTCGATGACCTCGGCCTCGATGCCCTCGGCGGCCAGTTCCTCGGCGGCCTTGAGCGCCAGGCCGACCATGCGGCTGTGGGCGGTGATGGTGACGTCCGAGCCTTCACGGCGGACCTTGGCCTTGCCGATCGGCACGATCCAGTCCTCGACATCGGGGATGTCGAACTCGACGCCGTACATCATCTCGTGCTCGAGGAAGACGACGGGGTTGGGGTCGCGGATGGCGGCTTTCAGCAGGCCCT
>JANPKF010000477.1:0-5745 GCA_031425895.1 Caulobacteraceae bacterium
CGGCGATCAGGGCGCCGACGCCCTGAGGTCCGCCGATCTTGTGGGCGGACAAAGCGAGGGTGTCGGCCTGCAGGGCGCTGAAATCGATAGCGATCTTGCCGGCGGCCTGAACCGCGTCGACGTGCAGCCAGCCATCGGCGGCGCGGACCTTCTCGCCGGCCTCTGCGACCGGCTGGATCACGCCCGTCTCGTTATTGGCGAGCATCAGGCAGACCAGCACCCTGCCCGGCCGGGCCAGCGCGGCGCCCAGCCAGGCGAGATCGGCCACGCCGTCCGCGTCCACCGGCCAGATTTCGACCGGCAGACCAGCGACGTGGGCGGCTTCCCAGACGGCGTCATGTTCAGTAGCGCCCAGCAGGATGCGCTCAAATTTCGCGGCGACCGCGCTTTCAATGGCCAGGGCGCTGGCCTCGGTGCCGCCGCTGGTGAAGGTCACCGACCCCGGCACGACTCCGACCAGCGCGGCGACAGCCTCGCGCGCCTTCTCGAGGTCGGCACGGGCGGCCCGGCCGGCGGCATGGACCGACGACGGATTGCCCACGCGGTCGAGCACGGCGTTCAAGGCCGCCTTGGCCTCGGGCCGCACGGGGGCGGTGGCGTTGAAGTCGAGATAGACGGCGCTCATGCAGCCACCTTGGAGTCGGGCGTCAGACGCCCTTCCAGCACATCGGCCAGCGAGACCGACGCGAGATAGCTGTGCAGTTGGCGGCCCATTTCCTCCCAGAGGTCATGGGTCGAGCAGCGCTCGCCCGCCTTCATGCAGCCCTTGCCGGTCGCATGACCACAGCGGGTCGCGCGCAGGGGCTCGTCGACGGCCAGCACGATCTCGGCGATGTGCGTTTCCGAGGCGGTCCGGGCCAGCCGGTAGCCGCCGCCAGGACCGCGCAGGCTCTTGACCAGGCCGCGGCGGCGCAGCCGCGCGAACAGCTGTTCCAGATAGCTGAGCGAGATTTCCTGCCGCGCCGCGATCTCGGCGAGGGACACCGCGCGCGAACCTTCCGCGTCCTGACGACCGGCGAGGTCGGTCATGGCCATGACGGCGTATCGGCCTTTTGTGGACAGACGCATGGCGGATTCCTTGGCATCCGGCGTTGGGCTTGTGTTAAAGCCCGCGCCGCGCGTCGGCCGGGCCGCCGCGAATGCGCTTGATCTAGGAAGACCAAGCGCAGCGGTCAAGTATTCTGCACCGCACAACGAGGAGAAGGTTGCACATGCCCGAAGTGGTTCTGACTGGCGCGGCAGGCCGGATCGAAGGCCGGTACTCGCCGGGCAAGCGTGAAAACGCCCCGATCGCCCTGATCCTGCACCCGCATCCGCGTGCCGGCGGGCACATGAACCACCCGGTGGCGGTTCAGATGTACCACCTGTTCATGAAGCGCGGCTTCTCGACCCTGCGGTTCAACTTCCGCGGCGTGGGCCGTAGCCAGGGCGAATTCGACGGCGGCATCGGCGAACTGGCCGACGCGGCCACGGCGCTGGACTGGCTGCAGTCGACCAACCCGACGGCCAGCCAGTGCTGGGTCGCCGGCTACAGCTTCGGCGCCTGGGTCTCCATGCAACTCCTCATGCGCCGCCCCGAGACGGATGGCTTCATCAGCGTCTCGCCGCCCGCCAATATGTACGACTTCAGCTTCCTGGCACCCTGCCCCGCCTCCGGCCTGTTCCTGCACGGCAGCAACGACACGGTGACGCCGCCGGTGGAAGTGGAGCGCGTGGTCACCAAGCTGCGCAGCCAGAAGGGCATCGTCATCGATTACGACCTGATCGAAGGCGCCACCCACTTCTGGGCCGAAAACCTGCCGGACGTGGAACGCCACGTCGGCCAATATCTCGACAAACGACTGGAAGCCGAGCCCGCGTAATGAATATCGACGCCCTCTCCATCGGGAAGAACCCGCCCGAGGATGTGAATGTGATCATCGAGGTTCCGCTGGGGGGCGAGCCGATCAAGTACGAGATGGACAAGGAAGCGGGCGTGCTGTTCGTCGACCGCTTCCTCTACACCTCGATGCGCTACCCGGGGAACTACGGGTTCATCCCCCACACCCTGTCGGGCGACGGCGACCCCGTGGACGTCATCTGCATGAACACCCGCGCCATCGCGCCCGGCGCGGTGATGAGCTGCCGCGTGGTTGGTGTGCTCTTGATGGAAGACCAGGCCGGCATCGACGAGAAGCTGATCGCCGTGCCGTCGCACCACCTGACGGCGCGCTACGACAGCGTGAAAGACTACACCGACCTGCCCCAGATCACTCTGGACCAGGTCGAGCACTTCTTCACCCACTACAAGGACCTCGAGCCCGGCAAGTGGACCAAGGTGAAGGGCTGGGGCGACGCCGCCCAGGCCCGTCAGATGGTGCTTGAAGGCATCGAGCGGGCGAAGGCGGCAAAGGGCGAGTAGCAGGTTTCGCTCTCCGCCCTTGGGGCGGAGAGCTGGAACGGCGGAGCCGTTCTTGGGCGGTTCTAATACAGCAGATGCGGTCGCCGCACGTCTTCCCACGCCGCCTCATCCGGCGTGGTCCGCGCGTCGAGGTCGCCCGGCTGCGCCGCCGGGTCATCGACCCATTCCCGCAGCCCCGGGCCGCCGTTGATGACGTCGATCGCCAGCTTGTCGAGGACGTACTCGTAGGGGAAATCGCGCCACAGGTCGTAGTCCGGATACAGCCGGCGGATGGCCTTGAAGCCCAGCGCCTGCAACCGCCAGGGCTTGAAGGCGGCGTGGTCGTATTCAGGCCCATCGGTGTGAATCTGCACGCCACTGCAGAGCTTTTGCACATGCTTGTGGAAGGTCGGCTCGAAGCTGATGTCCCGCAGGGTGCAGCCCTGAAGCCACTGAGGCGCAAACTTGCGCATCTCGGCGATCACCGCCCGGCCGTCGATGTCCGGCGCCCCGAACAGCTCCAGCGGCCGCGTTGTGCCACGCCCTTCCGACAGGGTCGTGCCCTCCAGCATGACCGTGCCGGCGTAGGCGCGGGCCATCCAGAGGTTGGGGGCGTTGGGGCTGGGGTTGACCCAGGTCCGCTCACCGAGCGGCCAGCCATGGCCGGGGGCGGCGTCGGGCTCATAGCCCTCCATGGCGATGACCTTGTAGTCGAGGTCCAGCTTGTAGTGGTCGATGAACCAGTGGCCGAGTTCGCCGAGGGTCAGGCCGTGGCGCATCGGCATCGGGCCGGCGCCGACGAAGCTTTCCCAGCCCGGCAGCAGGGTCAGGCCCTCGATGGGCCGGCCGGCGGGGTTGGGGCGGTCGAGCACCCAGACCGCCTTGCCGTGCTCGGCGGCGGCCTCCATCACGTAGAGCAGCGTGGTGATGAAGGTGTAGATGCGGCAGCCGAGGTCCTGCATGTCGATCAGGATGACGTCGAACGTCCCCATCGACTGGCCGGTCGGCCGGCGCACCTCGCCATAGAGGCTGAAGACCGGGACGCCGTGGACCGGATCGGTGAAGTCCGGCGACTCCATCATGTTGTCCTGCTTGTCGCCGCGCATGCCGTGCTGCGGCCCGAAGGCGGCAGTCAGCTTGATCTCCGGACAGGCGGCCAGGGCGTCGAGGCTGTGGGTCAGGTCGGCGGTCACCGAGGCCGGATGGGCCAGCAGGGCGACGCGGAGACCCTTCAGGGGCGCACGCAGGGCGGGGTCGGCCAGCAGGCGGTCGATGCCGAATTTCATGACGGATCCAGGTTCAGGTTGAAGGCGTCGGCGTGGTGGAAGTCAGGCTGGCCGGGCGAATGCCGGTGGGCGAAGTAGCCGCGCGCGCCGTCGGTGAGCTCGACGACGGCGGAGAGGCCCAGCTTCCAGCGCCTGGCAGGCAGGCCTGTGCTGGTAAGGTCGAGGTTGGCGGTGATCTCGTAGTGGTCGGGCGCGCGGTGCTGGTTCAAGCCGACCAGGGTCGCCTCGGCCGGCGCCATACCGCTCCGATAGCTGTCGAAATGGTAGGCCGCCCATTGGTCCGACGGCGACAGATTGAGCTCGACATAGCCTTCGTCGGCCAGGATGAAGGCTTCGAAGCAGCTGTGTTTCCAGAGCTCGTCCGCCCTCCCCCGGGGTCCTTCGTCGGGAAGGACAACCTGGCTCAGATCGCCGGCGATGTTGTAGCGCAGCACCAGGCCGGTCGCCGTTCGGGTGACATCCACCGCCATCTCATGCACCGGCGGGCAGGGAAAGTCGGGGTGTGGCGTCAGGGCAAGCCTCATGCCCCTTGGATAGCGGCGCCTTGACGAGCGTCAATGGCGGAGGCTAACCAGCAACCCATGATCGCCAGGCACACCCTCGCCGCCCTCTATTGCGCCCGCTTGTCCTGACGAGCGGCGTTGCGATTGCATGCCGCCCAACCCCGGCGGCATGTCCCTATCCAACGACCTGACAGCGTCGCCGGCCCCTTCCAAACAGGAGCTATCGATGTCTATCGCCTTGCACGACCGCCCGCCCATGATACAGGCGGCCACCATGACCGAGACCGCTGAGTTCAAGTCCGCCTTCCTGCAGACCATGCGGGACCGCGGCTTCATCCACCAGATCACCCACCCGGCCGAGCTGGACGAGGCCGCGTCTGGCGGGATCGTCACCGGCTACATCGGCTTCGACGCCACCGCCCCGTCCCTGCACGTCGGCAGCCTGATCCAGATCATGCTGCTGCGCCGGCTGCAGCAGGCCGGTCACAAGCCGATCGTGCTGATGGGCGGGGGCACGACGAAGGTCGGCGATCCGACCGGCAAGGACGAGTCGCGCAAGCTGCTCAGCGAAGCCGACATCCAGGCCAACATCGACAGCATCAAGACGGTGTTCGCCAAGTTCCTGACCTTCGGCGACGGACCGACGGATGCGGTGATCGTCAACAACGACGATTGGCTGTCGAAGCTCGGCTACATCGACTTCCTGCGCGAGTTCGGCGTCCACTTCACGGTCAACCGCATGCTGGCGTTCGACTCGGTGAAGCTGCGGCTCGAGCGCGAGCAGCCGATGACCTTCCTCGAGTTCAACTACATGCTGATGCAGGCGACCGACTTCCTGGAGCTGAACCGCCGGTTCGGCTGCACGCTGCAGCTGGGCGGCTCTGACCAGTGGGGCAACATCCTCAATGGCGTCGAGCTGATCCGTCGCGTCGACCAGAAGCCGGCCTTCGGCCTGACCACCCCCCTGCTCTCCACCGCCAGCGGCGCCAAGATGGGCAAGACGGCGGCCGGGGCCGTGTGGCTCAACGCCGACATGCGGTCGCCTTACGACTACTGGCAGTTCTGGCGGAACACCGAGGACGCCGACGTCGGCAAGTTCCTGCGGCTGTTTACCGACCTGCCGCTGGACGAGATCGCCCGGCTGGAGGCCCTGCCCGGGGCCGGCATCAACGACGCCAAGAAACTATTGGCTGACGAGGCCACCCGTATGCTGCATGGCGAGGAGGCCGCACGCGCCGCCCGTGACGCCGCCACCCAGGCCTTTGAGAAGGGCGCCCTGTCGGATGACCTGCCGACCATCGAGATCCCGGCCGCGGTGCTGGCGGAAGGCATCATGCTAGCCGCCCTTGCCGTCGACGCGGGTCTCTCTACCTCCCGGGGAGAGGCTCGTCGCCTGGCCCAGGGCGGCGGACTGCGCGTCAACGACGTGCAGGAGATGGATGGCATGAAGCTGATTACGCAGGCCGACCTGGTCGACGGAGTCGTCAAGCTGTCGCAAGGCAAGAAGAAGATCGTCCTGGTCCGGCCGGTCTGACAAGCGACACGGGGACACATCGCGCTTCGCAGGCGCGAGGTG
>JANPKF010000478.1:0-3388 GCA_031425895.1 Caulobacteraceae bacterium
CTCGCCTTTGACATGGTCGACGCCGCCGGCCTGCTTTGGCGGATGCACCTGATCAAGGCTGACGTCGGCGATCGCTGGACCGATCTCGCCGATCTCTACGCCCGCCAGCCGCACGGGGCCTATGCCTTCGACGACGCCCACGCCATGATGGCCTTCGCCGCCACCGGTCGCCGCGACGAGGCCGACGCCGTGCTGGCCGCGCTGGAACAGGCGGCGGCAGGGCAGGGGGATGCGGCGGTGGTCGCCCGCGAGGTCGGCCTGCCGGTGGCGCGGGGCATCGACGCCTTCGGGGCCGGCGACTATCGGACCAGCGTCGACCTGCTGCGCACCGTCCGCTCCGGCGCCGCCCGCTTCGGCGGCAGCCACGCCCAGCGCGACATCATCGACCTGACCCTGATCGAGGCCGCCCGGCGCGGCGGCGACGCGGCCCTGGCCGAGGCCCTGGCCGCCGAGCGGGCCGTCGCCCGCGGCTGACCCTTAAACAGCCGCCTTTTCAATGGCTTAAGGAATATGTCTAGACATATTCATCAGGTTTTCTTGAGTTTTCCGCCCGTTGTCGCACGGCTCGCCGGCGGCGTAGGTCGCGGAGGACACCTTTCGACCTACAATCACAGGTCATCGACCTACACATCGGGCTACGCCCGGGGCTACATTCTGGCGCACCGGGGCGACGCAAAAGCCTACGGGGCGGGGGCTTTCGCCTTCGCTGCTCAACGATACTCATTTTCTGTAGCCTGACGGCAGCGGTACAATGGATATCCGCTTCGATAGCCGTCCGCGTGCTAACCCAAGATTCCCTTGCCAGCCGCCTCCCGCGCGGCGAATGTGGTTCGACGATGACAGAAACACCGTCCGCGGGGATTCTTCCCTGCCAATCCATCGAGGATCTGGTCGCGCAAGGCGCCATCACCTCGCTTACCCCGTTCGATGCAGACCAGGTCCAGCCGGCCAGTCTCGACCTGCGCCTCGGCTTGCGGGTCTGGCGCGTGCGCGCCTCCTTCCTGCCCGGCCGCCGCAAGGTCTCCGAGCGCCTGCCCGACGTCGCCATGCATGAGCTGGATCTGACGCGTGGCGGCGCCGTGCTGGAGCGCGGCTGTGTCTACATCGCCGAAATCCAGGAAACGCTGGCCCTGCCGCCAGGCATCTCCGCGCGGGGCAATCCCAAGAGCTCGTCTGGCCGGGTCGATGTCTTCGTCCGTCTGTTGACCGATCACGGCCACGCCTTTGATGACGTGGTCGAGGGCTATCACGGTCCGCTCTACCTGGAGATCGCGCCCCAGACCTTCTCGGTTCTGGTGCGCCCCGGCACCCGGCTCAATCAGCTGCGCCTCAAGCGCGGCAAGCCGCGGATCCTCGAAACCCGCAGCGTCGGGGTCGATCTGTCGTCGGGCATGGCCGGGTTCCGCGGCCGCCGTCACGCCGGGGTCATCGATCTCGACCGCGAGGACGGCCATGATCCACGCGACTTCTGGGAGCCGCTGGAGCCTCGCAAGGGGGAGCTGCTGCTCGATCCGAACGAGTTCTACATCCTGGCGTCGAAGGACGACATCGAGATCCCGGTCATGCAGGCCGCCGAGATGACCCCCATCGACCCGGCCGTCGGCGAGTTCCGCGTCCACTACGCGGGCTTCTTCGACCCGGGCTTCGGCACCGCGGAAACCGACTCCGTCGGCTCCAAGGGCGTGCTGGAGGTCCGCAGCCACGAGACCCCCTTCCTGCTGGAAGACGGCCAGACGGTCGCCCGGCTGGTCTACGAGCCGCTCACTGCCCGCCCGACGCGCCTCTATGGCGAAGATGGCTCTCACTACCTGCGCCAGGGGCTGAAACTGTCGAAGCACTTCAAGGCCTGGAAGTAGCGACCAGTCAGGTGACCTTGATGTAATGTCAGGGTCGCTTGACATATCTGCCGGCCGCATGAGACAAGCACCCTTGTCATAACGACAAGGGTGGATGACATGAAAACGACAACGACCGGCAATGGCCGCGCGGCACGGAGCCGGGGCCTGCTGTTCATGGCCTTCGCCGGCGCCGCCGCCGGTCTGGTTCTGGCCCTCACCTCATTGCGGATGGAGACCAGCGTGATCACCACGATCATGGCGGTCGTCGGCTTCGTGATCTCCGTCGCCTCCATGCAGGCCAGCCTGCGCTGGTGGAAGGAAGCGGACGAGGCGGTCAAGGAGGCCCACAAGACCGGTTGGTACTGGGGCGGATCGGGCGGTCTGTCGGTGGCCGGCGGTCTGCTCGGCCTGCTGTTCGCCATCGAGCCCGATTTTTCCCTTCGCCAGTTTGCCCTGTTCCCCGGCGATGCGGGCCTGATGGCCACAGGCCTTCTGATCCCGATCGTCTTCGCCCTCATCGGCTACACCATCGCCTGGGCGGCGTGGTGGCTTCGCAATCGCTAGGGAGACCAGGTCATGGTCCGCTCCAACCCGATGAACCCCGCTGTCCGCCGCTACATGAAGCGTTTCATTCCCGGCATGCTGCTCTATGTCGTCGTGCTGACCGGGTCGCTCTACGCCATCGGCCAGTTCGACCCCAAGGGCCCATTGCTCTGGGCCCTGGCCGTCGCCCCGGCCCTCCCGATCCTGGTCGTGATCGCCGTGATGGGGCTCTATGTGGTTGAGGAGACCGACGAGCTGCCGCGCATGATCGCAGTGCAGTCCATGCTCTGGGGCATCGGCATCACCCTGTCGGTGGCGACGGTCTGGGGCTTCCTGGAGAACGCCGACCTCGTTCCGCACCTCTCCAGCTTCCTGATGTTCCCGCTGTTCTGCGGGGCGATGGGACTGGCTCAGCCCTTCATCTGGAGGCGCTACCGGTGAAGAACCGCCTGAAAGTCCTGCGCGCCGAGCGCGACTGGAGCCAGGCCGACCTCGCCGACCGGCTGGAAGTCTCGCGCCAGACCATCAACGCCATCGAGACAGGCAAGTACGATCCCAGCCTGCCGCTGGCCTTCAGGATCGGCCGCCTGTTCGAGCAACCGATCGAAACCATCTTCGACGACGGAGGGTCCCAATGACAGCGTCAACAGCACCCGCTCGCAGCCTCACAGTGCGGAGCATCCTGGTTTGCCTTGGTCTCGTCTTTGGCGGAGCCCTGGGGTTCGGCGTCGGCAAGCTCATCAAGGCGGGCGTCATCGATGTCTCGTCGATGGGGTGGTCTGACGAGGCCGCCGGAGTGATCGCCGTCGCCTTGATGGCGCTGGGCCTGATCATCGGTCTCGTCAGCCTCAATCGCCGCGCCGCCGGCCGGATGATGGATCCTGAAGGCGAGCGGCCGGCGACGGCCGGGCAGGCCTCCTTCTATCGCCAGCAGGGGATGGTGCTTTTCCTTGCCGGAGCCATGCTGGCCGCGCCGGTCGTGGCTGTTGTTCTGGTCGACCCGCTGC
>JANPKF010000479.1:0-2227 GCA_031425895.1 Caulobacteraceae bacterium
GCGGTCGAACCCGGTCATGCCGTGGGCGTGCCAGCCCTGCCGGATCGCCACAGTCGAAGCAGGGGCGCCGCCCGCTCCAGGTGATGAGCGCCACGCCGTCGGCCTGCCGGGCCTGCCCAATCTTCACAGTCATGCCTTCCAGCGCGCCATGGCGGGCCTGACCGAGGTCAGAGGTCCCAGTCACGACAGCTTCTGGACCTGGCGAGATCTTATGTACCGGTTCGTCCAGCGCCTGGGTCCAGAGGACCTCGAGGCCATCGCCGCAATGGCCTTCGTGGAGATGCTGGAAGCCGGCTTCACGCGGGTGGGCGAGTTTCACTACCTCCACCACGACCTCGACGGGCAGCCCTTCGCCAACCCGGCGGAGATGTCCGAACGGATCGTGGCGGCTGCGGCGCGAACCGGGATCGGCCTGACGCTATTGCCGGTGTTCTATGCCCACGCGGGCTTCGGGGCCGTCGAACCACACCCGGGACAACGCCGGTTCATCCACGACACTGAGGGTTACGCCCGGCTGGTGGAGGCCGCGCGACCGTCGATTTCGACGCTGCCGGACGCCGTCATCGGCCTCGCCCCGCACAGCCTGCGGGCGGTTACAGAAGGTGAACTGGCGACCCTGACGGCAGAGGCCGACGGACCCATCCACATTCATATTGCCGAGCAGACGGGCGAGGTTGACGATTGTCTTGCCTGGTCCGGCGCGCGGCCGGTCGAGTGGCTGCTGGACCGGTTCGAAGTGGACCGCCGCTGGTGCCTGGTTCACGCCACCCATATGACGGCCCTGGAAACCCGGCGCCTGGCTCATAGCGGAGCGGTGGCCGGTCTTTGTCCCATCACCGAAGCCAACCTGGGAGACGGCCTGTTTCCGGCGCGGGCCTTCCTGGACGCCGGCGGCGCGTTCGGCGTCGGATCGGACTCCAATGTGCGCGTCGATGCGTCCGAGGAGCTCAGGCTCCTGGAGTACGGCCAGCGGCTCACGGATCGCGCACGCAATGTGCTGGCCGGCGGCCAAGGCTGCTCGACCGGCGCCGACCTCTATCGGGGCGCCCTGGCCGGCGGCGCGCAGGCCCTTGGGCAGGCCATCACAGGATTTGCGCCCGGGGCGTCAGCCGACATCGTCTCCCTGAAGGGTGACCATCCGGACCTCGCTGGTCGGCGGGGAGACCAGCAGATCGACAGCTGGATTTTCGCCGGCGGCCTGCAGATGATCGACTGCGTCTGGCGGTTCGGCCGCAAGGTTGTAACTGAGGGGCGGCACGAGGCGCGGGAGACGGTGGCTTCCAGATACCGCGCAACAGTCGAGCGGATCCTTCCATGACGGCGTCCGACACCAGCTTGCACAAGCGCATCCGGGCGGAAATCTCCGAGCGCATCCTGTCGGGGGCCTGGGCGCCGGGACACCGGATCCCGTTCGAGCATGAGCTGATGGCTCAGTACGCCTGCTCGCGCATGACGGTGAACAAGGCTCTGGCGCCGTTGGCGGACAGCGGCTTGATCGTTCGCCGTCGCCGCGCCGGTTCCTTTGTGTCGCGCCCCAGGATTCATTCCGTGGTTCTGGATATTCCGGACATTCAGGCTGAGGTGACCAGCCGGGGCGAGCCGTACGGCTATGAGCTTCTCTCGCGAAAAATCCGGCCTGCCAGTCGGCGTGAAGCCGAGGAACTGGACCTGCCCGGCGTGGTGGATGTGCTGGCGCTGCGTTGCCTTCACCGGGCCAGCGGACGGCCCTTCGCGCTCGAGGAGCGCCTGATCAACCTCGATACCGTGCCAGAGGCGGCCGCCGTCAGCTTCGAGCGGACATCGCCGGGCGGGTGGCTGCTCGGGTTCGTTCCGTGGACCGAAGCGGAACACCGCATCAGCGCGGCCAACGTCCAGCGCACGACGGCGCAGGTCCTGGGCATCGAGCCCATGGCCGCCTGCCTTGTCCTGGAGCGGCGAACGTGGCGGGGCGCGGACAAGATCACCCACGTGCGTTTGACCTTCCCCGGTGAGGCGTACGACCTCGTGGCCCGGTTCGCGCCCTCGAAGGACGGCGCCCAGGCTCAGGAGCGGGAGACGGACTAAGGACGTCTGATCAGGCTGCCGCGGGCAGGGTGGAGCTCCGCATGCGCCGGCCGTGCGCCAGCCGGAACAACGCGGGAAGCACGAGAAGCGTCAGCAGGGTTGATGAGAGGACGCCACCGATCACCACAGTGGCGAGCGGTCGCTGCACCTCCGCCCCGGCGCC
>JANPKF010000480.1:0-5872 GCA_031425895.1 Caulobacteraceae bacterium
TCCTTCTACGACTCGTTCCGCGTCTCGAAGGAGGAGACGGAGAACCGCCTCGTGTACGACCTGGGCGACGGCCAGTGGGACATTCCTGCCCTGCGCCTGCTGCTGGAAACCATCATCCCCGAGCGGACGGCGATGGACGACTTCGAGGTCAGCCACGATTTTCCCGGCGTCGGCCAGCGGATCATGCTGCTGAACGCCCGCAAGGTTATCTATGAGACCAGCCCCGACCACACCATCCTGCTGGCCTTCACCGACATCACCGCCCGGCGGGCCCTGGAGAAGGAACTGGCCGAGCTGCTGGTCCGAACCGAGTCGCTGCTGGAGCAGAAGCAGATCCTGCTGAAGGAGATGGAGCATCGGGTCGCCAACAGCCTGCAGATCATCGCCAGCATCCTGATGCTGAAGGCGAGGGCGGTGACGTCGCCCGAGACGCGGGATCATCTGCGCGACGCCCACCAGCGGGTGATGAGCGTGGCGGCGGTGCAGTCGCACCTGCACGCGGTCGAGGGCATCGACGACATCGCCGTCGGCCCCTACCTCAGGAAGCTCTGCGAGAGCCTGGGCCGGTCGATGATCGCCGAGGACCGGCCGATCTCGCTGGAGGTCGTCGCCGACGAGGGACGGATGAGTTCGGCCCAGGCGGTCAGCATCGGGCTGATCGTCACCGAGCTGGTCATCAATGCTGTGAAGTACGCCTTCCCGACCGGGCGCGATGGCGCGCAGGTGCGGGTCACCTATGAGAGCCTGGGCGAGGACTGGAAGCTGACCGTCTGTGACAACGGCGTCGGCAAGCCCTCGGTCACCCCGGTCAGTTCGGTAGCCGGCTCGTCCGGTGGTCTGGGAACAGTTATTGTCCAGGCCCTGGTCAAGCAGCTGGATGCCCGGCTCGAGGCCGACAGCGACGCGGGCGGCATGACGGTCACCGTGACGCGAGCCACCTTCATTCCGCGAAAGACGCCCTCCCTGTAGAGGCTCGGCCGACCGCGCTTCGCCGAAAACGCCAGCCCACGACGGTGAAGTTGCAATTTTACAACAGTGCCCCTTGCGCGGGCCGCGCGTTGGCTTAGGTAGAGGCTTTCCGCCGACGTTCGTTTTTTTAAGAGGTATCCTTGGCGCGCGACCCCTATCTGGAGCTGGGCGTTTCCCGCAGTGCGTCGCATGACGATATCCGCAAGGCGTTTCGCAAGCTGGCCAAGCAGCATCACCCCGACGCCAATCCCGGTGACACTGCCGCCGAGGAAAAGTTCAAGCGCGTCTCGGGCGCCTTCGACATCGTTGGCGACGAGGAAAAGCGCAAGAAGTTCGACCGTGGCGAGATTGACGCCGAGGGCCGCGAGCAGAGCCCCTTCGGACGCGGCGGCGGCGCGGGGGCGGGCGGCTGGTCGCCGCGCGGGCCGGCCGGCGGTCAGGGCCCGGACGGCGTCGACCTCAACGACATTCTCGGCGAGATGTTCGGCCGCAGCGGAGGCCCGGGTCGCAATCCGGGCGGCTTCGGCGGCTTCTCGACCAAGGGCCAGGATGTCCGCGCCAAGATCGATATCGATCTGGAAGACGCAATCCGCGGGACCAAGAAGCGCATCGCCTTCTCCGACGGCCGCACCATTGAGGTTTCCATCCCCAAGGGCGCGCAGGATGGCCAGACCCTGCGGCTGAAGGGGCAGGGGGCGCCGGGCCGGGGCGGGGCGGGCGACGCCCTGATCGAACTGAGCATCCGGCCCCACGCCATTTACCGCCGCGAGGGCGACACCCTGATCATGGACGTGCCGATCACGGTTCCGGACGCCGTGCTGGGAGGCAAGGTCGAGGCCCCGACGCCGGACGGCAACGTCGCCCTGACCGTGCCCAAGGGGTCCAACAGCGGCCAGCAGCTGCGCCTGAAGGGGCGTGGCTTTATCGACGCCAAGGGCAAGCGCGGCGATCTGGTGGCCCGGCTGGTGGTCACCCTGCCGGACGTGCCCGGCCCGGAACTCGAGCAGTTCGCCCAGGAGTGGAAGGCCAAACGCCCCTACGCCGCCAAACGGCGCTGATCCCTCGCCTGTGGCGCGCCGCCCCGTGACAGCGCGTCGCACAGCTTGCATAACCTGTTCATTCAGCCGCCATTCAGACGATGGGCTCTAGAAGCACAGGCATGAAACGTCTCGTCGCCCTTTTTGCAGCCGCGCTCCTGACCGCCGCCATCCCCGTGGCCGCGGACGCGCAGGGCCGTGGGCCCAAGGCCGACAAGCAGGAGCAGGGCGGTCGCAAGGGTGATCGCGGCGGCTCTGAAGCCCCCCGCGAACGGGAAATCCCCCTGTCCCAGCTGATCCGCATGGTCGAGAGCCGCACCGGCGGCGAGTACGTCAACGCCAATCCCCGGATGCAGGGGGGGCGCAAGTACTACTGGATGCGGCTGCGCTTCCCCGGCGGCCGATTCGAAGACTTCATGGTCGACGCGGCCACGGGCCAGTTCTAGGGTTCTATCCATGCGTATTCTGCTCGTCGAAGACGATCCCGATCTGTCGCGCCAGCTCAAGCTGGCCCTCGGCGACGCCGGCTATGCCGTTGACCACGCCGCGGACGGCGAGGAAGGCCACTTCCTCGGCGAGACCGAGCCCTATGACGCGGTCATCCTCGACCTTGGGCTGCCCAAGATCGACGGGGTGTCGGTGCTGGAAAAGTGGCGGCGTGAGAACGTCGCCACCCCGGTGCTGATTCTCACGGCCCGCGACAACTGGAGTCAGAAGGTTGCCGGCTTCGACGCAGGGGCCGACGACTACCTGACCAAGCCCTTCCACACCGAGGAACTGCTGGCCCGCCTTCGCGCCCTGGTGCGCCGCTCGGCCGGTCACGCCAGCCCGCAGCTGTCCTGCGGCGGCCTGCGCCTCGATCCCCGCGCCGCCCGTGCATCCGTGAACGGCGAGCCGCTGCGCCTGACCTCGCTGGAGTACCGGCTGCTGCACTACATGATGATGCACCAGGGCCGGGTGATCAGCCGCACCGAGCTGGTCGAGCACCTGTACGATCAGGACTTCGACCGCGACTCCAACACCATCGAAGTGTTCATCGGCAGGGTGCGCAAGAAGATTGGCCAGGACCGCATCGAAACGGTGCGCGGCCTCGGCTACCGCATCATGGCCCTCGAGGGTGAGAGCGACGCGTGAGCGATACGCGCGGCAAAGCGCGGAACCGCCTGCCCCTTTTCCGGAGCCTGAGGCGCTCCTCGCTCGTCCTGCGGCTGGTGCTGCTGGCCGGTGTGTGGAGCATCGCCATGCTGGTGCTGGCCGGGTTCGGCCTCAACCACCTGTTCCGCCAGGCCTCCGTCCAGCGGTTTGAAGCCGGGCTGGAGGAATCCATCCGTGGACTCCAGGCCGAGACGACCGTCGACAACGGCCAGGTCTACGCCCCGCCGATGACCGACGTGCGGGCCTACCGACCCTACAGCGGCTTCTACTGGCAGATCGCCGAGCTCGACGCCCAAGGCGCTGTCAGGCCGCTGGTCAAGTCGCGGTCGATCTGGGACAGCAACCTCTCGGTGCCGGCTGACGTCGCACCGGCCGCGGCCAGGACCCCCGGGACCAGCGTCTATTTCGACACCGTCGATCCCCTGGGCAAGCGCCTCCACGCCGCCGCCCAGGTCGGCTCCATTCCGGGCCGCGACAAGCCGGTGGTCTTCATGGCCGCCGAAAACCGCGAATCGATCGACGACGCCGCCAACCGTTTCATCGCCGTCATCGTCGGGGCGCTGGTGGTGCTCGGCGCGGGCCTGATCCTGGCTGTCTATCTGCAGGTCCGTATCGGTCTCGCGCCCCTGTTCGGCCTCCGCCGCGAGGTGGCGCTGGTGCGGCGGGGCAAGGCCGAGCGGCTGGTCGGAGACTATCCGGCCGAGTTGTCGCCGCTGGCCGGAGAACTGAATGCCCTGGTGGCCCACAACCAGGATGTCGTCGAGCGCCAGCGGACCCACGTCGGCAACCTGGCCCATGCCCTGAAGACCCCGCTGGCGGTGATGCTGACCGAGGCGCGCAGCACGCCGGGCGAGCTGTCCGACATCGTCGAGCGCCAGGCCGAGGCCATGCGGGCCCATGTCGAGCACCACCTGCGCCGGGCCCGCGCCGCCGCCCGGTCACAGAGCACCGGCGAGCGTACGGACGTCTCGGCCGTGCTCGACGAACTGGCCGTGACGATGGAGCGAATCTTCCAGGACAAGGGTGTCACCATCGACTGGCGCTCGCCCGACGACCTCTGCTTCCGCGGCGAGCGCCAGGACCTGCAGGAATTGATCGGCAACATCCTGGAAAACGCCGGCATCTGGTGCAAACGCAATGTCCGCGCGACCGCGGCAGCGGCCGGGCCCGACTGGCTGACCGTCACCATCGAGGACGATGGGCCGGGCCTGCCCGCCGAACGCCGCGAGGAAGTCATCAAGCGAGGCGCCCGTCTGGACGAGACCGCGCCGGGCTCCGGCCTGGGCCTGGCGATCGTCGACGAACTGGCCCGGGCCTACGGCGGCGACCTGGTGCTGGGCGACAGCGGCATGGGCGGCCTTGAGGTGACGGTCAAATTGCCACGGGCAGAGGGCTGAACGGGCGGTTTCGGCCTTCGTTAACTACCAATACGCCATTTAGGTTACTGCCGTCGTTCGGGCGGCTTTGGGCATGACTCATGGGCGAGCTTTCACCGGCCAAGGCTGGACTGCTCCGGATGCTGATCGACAACGCGCCCGACGGCGTGTTGCGCAAGCTCGAGCACGCCCTGTCCGACGACGCCGTGCGCGACGGGCCGCTGGGCTCGGTCTGGCTGCTGGTCGATCGCGAGACCAAGGACCGCAACGTCCGCAACCTGGTGCTGGCCCCGATCATCGGACTTTTCAGCGGCCCGCTTGCCCAGTTCCCGGCCAGCCATCTGGGGGTGTTGTGGAGCCATCTGAAAACGGCCTGGCCGGGCCCGGTCGCCCACGCGCAGCTTTCCGCCAGCGCCTACAATCCTGAAGATGTCGATCCCGGCGCCTTCGACGCCCTCTGCCTGCTGGCCGCCAGGGACCTCCAGGCCGAGGATCGCCCGGTCGCGCTCGCAGGCATCGACGCCCGGCGCCTGTTGCCGGCGCTGGCTCTGGCGCCGATCGTGCGCCGATGCCTGCCGCATCTGGGCGACTGGCTGGCCCGGATGGACCCTGAGCGGCGCGCCGCCGCCCGTCTGGCCTATCGCGACAGTGTCGGCGTAGCGCCTGACGCCGGCCCGCTGTTCTTCCAGATGCTGGCCTCACGCTTGGGCGAGCCCAGCCAGATCCTCCGGGTCATCTCGGCGATCATGGACCGGCCGAGCGAGCGGTACCTTGCCGATTCCGACCTCGCATCCTTCGGGGTGATGCTCATGGACGCCGTCGATGGCCACCTGAGCAAGGTGCGCAGCTTCGACACGAGCGGCGGCGAGGCCGCCGGTAGGGCGGCCGGCCGCGCCGTGCACAAGGCCTCCACCGCCATCGCCGAACTGGAAGAGGCGGTCCAGATGAAGCCGGACGGCGAGTGGGGCAAACGACTGGCCGGCCAGAAGCGAGGACTGGCGCTGTCTGTCGAGGGCCGGCTGAAGGAGATCGAGTCCGCCGTCGGACAGGCGCTGCCGGTGCAGGCGCTCCGCTACAGCGCCCGGCTGATCAAGGCCACGCCGAAACTGTCGGCCGATCCTGACCAGAAGGCCGTCGGCCACGCGATGAGCCTGCTGGCCTTCGCCGAGGAAGTTCGCTCCAGCGCCGACACCGGGGGCTTCGGCGCCACCAGGTCCCGCATCCTGGAAGCCGTCGAAAAACACATCGATCCCTACGTCGAGGACGCCCTGGAGCACCTGCGTTCAGGCGATGTCGAGAACCCCGACCGAATCCGCGCCTTCCTGACCGTCGCCG
>JANPKF010000481.1:0-3283 GCA_031425895.1 Caulobacteraceae bacterium
CATGCGTTCGGGCGAATCCCGACCATGCTGAACTTCACCTCGGGCCTCAGGAACCTGCGGGCCGCCTGCAAGCTGGCCGGGGTGAAGACGGTGCTGACGGCGCACGCCTTCATCGAGCAGGGCAAGCTGCACGATCTGGTCGACGCCCTCGAGACCAATGCGAAGATCGTCTACCTTGAAGACGTGCGCGGACAGATCGGCC
This sequence comes from Caulobacteraceae bacterium, assembly GCA_031425895.1. Lineage (GTDB taxonomy): Bacteria > Pseudomonadota > Alphaproteobacteria > Caulobacterales > Caulobacteraceae > Caulobacter. The sequence continues at coordinate 203 of JANPKF010000481.1, forward strand.
TGGCCGACAAGCTGTTCGCCCTGGCGGCCGGCGCGGCGCCCAGGCTGTTCGCCGCCAAGACCAAACCCAGCGACCCCGGGGTCATCCTGTTTACGTCCGGCAGCTTCGGCGCGCCGCGAGGGGTGGTGCTGACCCAGGCCAACCTCGTCGCCAACGCCAAACAGATCGCAGCGCACATCGACCTCGATCCCGACTGGGTGATGTTCAACCCCCTGCCGACCTTCCACTGCTTCGGGCTGACCGGCGGGGTTATCCTGCCGCTGCTGACCGGCATGAAGGCGTTCCAGTATCCCTCGCCGCTGCACACCAAGCAGATCCCGCCTCTGATCAAGGACAGCCAGGCCTCCATCCTGCTGGCCACCGACACCTTCGTGAACCAGTACGCCCGCTCAGCCGACCCGGGCGAATTGTCCGGTCTGAAGTTCATCGTCTGCGGGGCCGAGAAGGTGCGCGAGGAGACCCACAACCTCATCGGCGACCGCTTCGGCGGCGTGCCGGTGCTGGAGGGCTACGGCGCCACCGAGGCCGCGCCCGTGGTGGCGGTCAACAAGCCGGACGACAATCGCCGGGGCACGGTCGGCGGACTGCTGCCCGGCATGGAGTACCGGGTTGAGCCGGTCGAGGGCATTCCGGGGGGCGGCAGGCTGCTGATCCGGGGGCCGAACATCATGGCCGGCTATCTGCGCGAGGACGGCGGCGTCGATCCGCCTCCGGGCGGCTGGCACGACACCGGCGACGTGGTGGAGATCGACGACAACGGCACCTGGATCACCATCAAGGGCCGGGTGAAGCGCTTCGCCAAGATCGGCGGCGAGATGGTCAGCCTGACGGCCGCCGAGGACCTGGCCGTGGCGGTGTGGCCCAACGAGCGCCATGCGGTGATCTCGATGCCGGACGCCAAGAAGGGTGAGCGGCTTTTGCTGGTCACCGACCGCCATGACGCGGCGGTCGCCGCCCTGTTGCAGCACGCCCAGTCGATCGGCGCGCCGGAGCTGGCGGTGCCGCGCAAGATCCTCAAGGTTCAGGAGATTCCGGTGCTGGGTACCGGCAAGACCGATTACGTCGCCATCCAGCGGATGGTCGACGCACAGAAGGCGGCCTGACCCTCCGGCCGCCGGTTGAAGGGGGACTACCGATGGATTTCACCTTCCTGGCTCCGCAAGCGGCCCGGGTGCTCAGCCTCCTGCGGATCGTCGCCGCCCTGGCCTTCATGGCCCACGGGCTGATGAAGATCTTCGACTTCCCCGTCCCGCAGGCGGGGGCCCCGGACCCGCTGCCGACCATGTTGCTGGTGGCCGGCTGGCTGGAAGTGGTGGGCGGCGGCCTGCTGGTGCTGGGCCTGTTCACCCGGCCGGTGGCCTTCCTGATGTCGGGCATGATGGCCGTGGCCTACTTCGCGGCCCACGCCCCCAAGAGCTTCTACCCCGCCCTCAACGGCGGCGAACCGGCCCTGCTCTTCTGCTTCATCTTCCTCTACCTGGCCTGCGCCGGCGGCGGGGTGTGGAGCGCCGACACCATCCTGCGCAGGAAACCCTAGGCGTCCCGGGTCGCGCCGACCCGCTGGGCCAGTGACGCCGCCATGAACTGGTCCAGGTCGCCGTCCAGCACGCCGTCGGTGTCGCTGGTCTCGACGTTGGTGCGCAGATCCTTGACCATCTGGTAGGGCTGCAGGACGTAAGAGCGTATCTGGTGGCCCCAGCCGATGTCGGTCTTCTGGTCTTCCAGAGCCTGGGCGGCGGCTTCCCGCTTTTGCAGTTCCATCTCGTAGAGACGGGCGCGCAGCATCTTCCAGGCTTCCTCGCGGTTCTGGTGCTGGCTGCGGCCGGCCTGGCAGGCCACGGCGATGCCGGTCGGGATGTGGGTCAGGCGCACCGCCGAGTCGGTCTTGTTGATGTGCTGACCGCCGGCCCCGCTGGCCCGGTAGGTGTCAGTGCGAACGTCGGCCGGGTTGATCTCGATCTCGATGGTGTCGTCGACCACCGGATAGATCCAGGCCGAAGCGAACGAGGTGTGGCGCTTGGCGGCCGCGTCGTATGGCGAAATGCGGACGAGGCGGTGGACGCCGCCTTCCGTCTTCAGCCAGCCGTAGGCGTTGGGGCCCGTCACCTGCAGGGTCGCAGACTTGATGCCGACGCTTTCGCCGGAGGTCTCTTCGATCAGCTCGACCTTGTAGCCATGCTGCGTCGCCCAACGACTGTACATGCGCAGGAGCATGTTGGCCCAGTCGCAGGACTCGGTGCCGCCGGCCCCGGAGTTGATTTCGACATAGGCGTCGTTGCCGTCAGCCTCGCCGGACAGCAGGGCTTCCAGCTGAGCGCGGTCGGACCGTTCGCGCAGGCCCTTGAGCTGGGCGCGAGCCTCCTCGAGGGCGCCCTCGTCCGATTCCATGTCGGCCAGTTCGGCGTAATCGACGGCGTCGGCGAGTTCTGCTTCCAGGGCGCGGACGGTGGCGATCTTGGCGGCGAGCGCCTGACGCTCGCGCATCAGGGCCTGGGCCTCGGTCGGCTTGTCCCACAGGGTGGGATCCTCCGAACGGGCGTCCAGTTCATCCAGGCGTCTTAGGGCTGGATCCCAGTCAAAGTCGCCTCCTGAGCAGGCTTATCGCCTGCTCGATGTCGGCCTTTGCGGCCTCGACATCCGGTCTCATGGAAAACTCCAGTGTTCAGTGCACGCGGCCAAGCCGCGTGGAGCGGCGGAAGTACAGGGGCTCGCGCCTCAATACAATCCGCTGAGGTCGTCCGGCACCTTGGGTTTGGGCGGCGGCTTCTGTTCCGGCGGCGGAGCGGCGACCGGAGCGCTGAAGGCGCCGTCGTAGGGAATCGGGCCGTCGGGCTTGGGTCCGGTCGGAACGCCGACGTTGCCGCGCGGCTCCGTGCCTGGCCGGAAGGCCTCGCGCACACCACCGACCATGGCGAACTTGGCCGACTTCGGCGGCTTGAACTCGGTCGGCGGAACGTCCTTGAGCGCCACCTTCATGAAGTCGATGAAGATCGGCAGGGAGGCGACCCCGCCGACCTCGCCCTCGCCCAGACCGCGGTTGTCGTCAAAGCCGACAAAGACCCCGACCACGATCTGCGGCGT
>JANPKF010000482.1:0-2181 GCA_031425895.1 Caulobacteraceae bacterium
CATTCCCAAAGCCTCGACCCACGCAGAAACCAACGTCTGCCGGGGTTTCGGGGCGCCGACGGCCCTCAATCTGCGACGTCGCCTTTTTTGTAGGTCGGATCGTCGGCGGTATAATGGTCGACGCTTCGATAGGCGTCTTGCCTTACCTCGGGTCGGGCAGTTTCTATTCCGCCGGAACAACAAAGGGAGCCGTCCGTGGCCTACGAAACCATCCAGTACGTCGTCGAGGACGGCATCGCGACCCTGACCCTGCACCGTCCGGAGCGTATGAACGCCTTCACCGCCCAGATGATGCTGGAGATGATCGACTGCTTCGACCAGATCGACGCCGACGACAACGTCAAGGCCGTGATCGTCACCGGCTCGGGCCGCGCCTTCTGCGCCGGGGCGGACCTGGGCAGCGGCGGCTCGACCTTCGACTACGCCTCGCGCAACGAGGACGCCCGCGAGAGCGGCAAGGTCGATGAGATCTACCGCGACGGCGGCGGTCGCCTGACCCTGCGCATCTACGAGTGCAAGAAGCCGGTCATCGCCGCCGTCAACGGCGCCGCCGTCGGCATCGGCGTGACGATGCAGTTGGCCATGGACATCCGCCTGGCCTCGACCGACGCCAAGTTCGGCTTCGTCTTCGCCCGCCGCGGCATCACGCCGGAAGCGGCGTCGAGCTGGTTCCTGCCGCGCCTCGTGGGCATGCAGCAGGCTCTGGAATGGTGCTACACTGGCCGCGTCTTCCCCGCGCAAGAGGCCAAGGACGGCGGTCTGGTGCGCTCGCTGCACGCGCCCGAGGACCTGCTGCCCGCCGCCCGCGCCCTGGCCCGTGAGATCGCCGACAACACGGCTCCGGTGTCCGTCGCCCTGACCCGCCAACTGCTCTGGCGCATGGCCGGCGCGCCGCACCCGATGCATGCCCACCGCGCCGACAGCCGGGCCATCCAGTTCCGCGGCGCCCAGGGCGACGCCAAGGAGGGGGTGACCTCCTTCCTCGAGAAGCGGGCGCCCAACTATCCCAACAAGGTGTCGAGCGAACTGCCCGACATTTGGCCGGACTGGGAAGAGCCCCAGTTCAAGTAGTCAAGATCCGGTACAGCATTCGAGCCAGGTTTCCGTCGCGGAAGCGTGACTCGTCAAAGTAGCCACCCGGGCGCAATCTTCCTCCCGCAGAGACCACACAGAGTCTCGCGGGAGGATTTGCCATGATGGATCGCATGTTGAGCTGGTCGTTCGGCCTGGCGCTCGCTGGGCTGTTGCTGGTCATGAGTTTTCAGAAGTTCTTCGGTCTGGACCCCAATCCCGTCTTCGGCCTCATCGCGGCCCGGTCCGGGATCGGCCTGTTCGAGCCCGGATTGCGGTATGTCACCGCCGTTCTGGAGTTGATTGCGGCCGCCCTCGTCCTCTGGCCCGCCATGCGCCAGCGCGGCGCCATGCTCGGGCTGTTCGTCGCGGCCGGCGCCATCGTCTTCCACCTGTCGCCCTGGCTGGGCTGGCAGGTACCCAAGGCCGGTCCGCTGTCCCAGGCTCTGGCCCAGGGCATGACGGCGGCGCAGATCGAGGCGCTGAACCTGCCGACCGACAAGGGGGCCATGTTCCTGCTGGCGGTCGCCATCGCGGTCCTGGCCGGGATCAGTATCTTCGTCGAGCGCAACAACCTGTTCGCCGCCACTCACCCGGCCTCCAAGCCGGAGCGGGCCAGTTTCGCCTGAGGCCGGTTGAACCCTGAACAGAGGCGGGGCGTTCGTCACCGGTAGTTAACGGCGTTGGCGTAAGCTGTCGTCGAAACCGGAGTCCTGATGAGCGAACCCGCCGCCTTGCGCCCCCAGGATGACGCCCCCGACCTGTCGGGGACGGCCCCCGTGGCTGCGCCTTTGGCTGCGCCTGTGGCCAAGTCGCGCGCCACCCTGCTTAAGCGCCTGGCTGATGTGGTCTGCCTGCCTGGCAGCCGGGTCAATGCGTTCGAGCGGTCGATGACCTCCGACCTTCTGATCGAGATGCTGCGCGAGGCCGCGCCCGAGGAACGGGCCAAGGTGGCCCGCAGGCTGGCCAACATCGCCGACGTGCCGCCGGCCCTGGCCCGCCTGCTGCTGCGCGACCGCATCGAAATCGCCTCGATGATGCTGGAACACAGCCAGCATCTGGGCGACGCCGACCTGATCGACTGCGCCCTCCACGCCGACGTCGAACACC
>JANPKF010000483.1:0-2135 GCA_031425895.1 Caulobacteraceae bacterium
GGCCGCCGACCATGCCCCCGAACGCGACAAGCTGCGCAGCTGCGGCAAGCCGTGGCCGGGCTTCGAGGTGCGGGTGAAGAAGCCCGACGGCAGCGTCGGCGGCCCGCGCGATGTCGGCGAGGTGCAGATCCGGGCCAAGGGGGTGATGAAGGGCTACTGGAACCGCCCCGACGCCACCGCCGAGGCCGTCTGCGGCGAAGGCTGGTTCAGCAGTGGCGACGCCGGCTACTTCGACGAGGAGGGCTACCTCTACATTTATGACCGGGTGAAGGACATGATCGTCAGCGGCGGCGAGAACGTCTATCCGGCCGAGGTCGAGAACGCCCTGTTCAGCCACCCCGCCGTCGCCGACGCCGCCGTGGTCGGGGTGCCGGACGAGCGCTGGGGCGAGGCGGTGAAGGGGATCGTCGTCTTCAAGGCTGGAGCGACGGCGACGCCTGAGGCGCTCATCGCCCACTGCCGCGGCCTGATCGCCGGCTACAAATGCCCCAAGTCCATCGACGTCATGGAGGTCCTGCCCCGCAACCCGTCGGGAAAGGTGCTGCGCCGCGAATTGCGCGCGCCGTTCTGGGAAGGGCGCGAGCGGATGGTGGGGTGAGCGGTGGTGCGTGCTTCGACACGCGGTCTTCGACCGCTGCTCAGCATGACTGACTTTTTCGAACCCCAACCCCTTCCAGTCATCCTGATCAGCCGCGCAGCGGCGTGTCGAAGGACGCACCCTCTATCCTGACCATGCGGAAGTCATGTTGGCCTGCGGAAAACGAGGAAACACCCATGCCTGACTTCCGCATCATCGAGACCAACGGCATCAAGCTGCGCGCCGCCGTCCAGGGGTCCGGCCCGCTGGTGGTCATGGTCCACGGCTTTCCGGAGAGCTGGTACAGCTGGCGCCATCAGATCGGCCCGATCGCCGACGCCGGCTTCACCGCCTGCGCCATCGACGTGCGCGGCTATGGCGGCTCTGACAAGCCGACGGAGGTCGCCGACTATTCCCTTCAGCAGATCACCGCCGATGTGGCCGGCGTCATCGAGGCCCTGTCCGACGACGGCACGGGCGTGCTGATCGGCCATGACTGGGGCGCTCCCATCGTCTGGAACACGGCGCTGACCCGGCCGGACCGGGTGTCGGCTGTCGCCGGCCTGTCGGTGCCCTATACCGGCGTGCCGACCGCCAACTTCCTCGACATCGTCAAGGCGGTGTTCACCGACAACGGCCGCTTCTTCTACCAGGTCTATTTCCAGGACGTCGGCGTCGCCGAGGCTGAGCTGGAGGCCGACCCCGCCGCGACCATCCGCCAGTTCTACTTCGCCATCAGCGGCGACGCCCCCGACGGGACCTGGCCGGTCGACAAGCCGCATGGCGCGACCCTGCTCGACCGCCTGCCCGACCCCAAGCCCTTCCCGGCCTGGCTGACCGAGGCCGACATCGCCTACTACGACAATGAATTCAGACAGTCGGGCTTCTTCGGCCCGCTCAGCCGCTACCGCAACCACGGCGCCGACTTCGAATGGCTGCAACAGTTCAAGGACCGCCAGATCGAGCAGCCGTCGCTGTTCATCGGCGGCTCCCGCGACCTGGTTCTGAAGATGATCCCTGGCGTGAACCCGATCGACATCATGAAGCCCCACCTGCCCGGCCTGCGCGGCGCGACGGTCCTGGAAGGCTGCGGCCACTGGACCCAGCAGGAACAGCCCGAGGCGGTGACCAAACTGCTAGTCGACTGGCTGAAGGGTTTGTGAGCCCAGGCTTCCCCGCCGTCATACTTGTCCGCGTGTTTCCGTGCGGGGTACCCTCAAGGCAACAACGATAACAAACGCCTTGAGGAAACCGCCCATGACCCCCGCCGATGGCGCGGCGGCTCCGGCCGTCCTGTCGCAAACGCCGTTTGCCGACCTGCCCATGAAGGGCCCCGACGTCTCGGTCGAGCGCCGTCCCGACGGCTCGATCCTCATCCGCTCCAACCATGCCCCGGGCGAGGGCCCGCGCTCCATCGCCCACCTCCTGCAGGAGAAGGCGCAAAAGCATCCGGGCCGCCCCTGGATGAAGCAGCGCGAGCCCGGCCACGGGCCCTGGCGCACGCTGACCTACGGCGAGGCCCTGCGAAAGGCCGAGGGCATCGCCCAGTGGCTGCTGG
>JANPKF010000484.1:0-3071 GCA_031425895.1 Caulobacteraceae bacterium
ACCGGTCGCCGCTGACCTGATCCGGCCCGGCAGCGCCGGCCACCCACCTTCAATTCGAGAGACCGACCATGCAGATCGCCGCCGATCCCGGCGCGGCGGGGTGTTCCCGCGCGCCTGCCTTGCAACCCTCAGCCGCCAGCCTCGGGCGCCGCATCCGGGCCGAATGGCCACGCGAGCGGCTGCACCAGCTGCGTCTTCTGTTCGACGCCGGGCTGTCGCACCTGTTGATCGCCGGCCGCATGGGCGTCGCCAAGGGGGTGGTCAGCGCCAAGCTGGCCCGGCTGGGCTGGCGGCGGGGCGAGACGCTGGAGGCCCAGGCGCGGGTCTATGGCCGGCCGCCGCTGGTCATCGAGCCGGCCCGCATGCGGCGGCTGGAGGACCTGGGCGAGGAAGATTGCCACTGGCCGGTGGCGGAGGACGCCCGGGGCGTGCAGCTGTTCTGCGGCTGTCAGCGGGAGAGCCGGCGCGGGGTCTATTGCGAGGGCCATCGGCAGAGAGCCGGTCGCCGGGTGCGGGCCTGGGAGCGCAAGGCGCTGGAGCCGCGGGCGCCGCTGCGCCGCGAGGCGACCGGCTGGGACCGGTTCCAGGCCGCTGGCGAGCCGCCGAGGGAGGAATGGTGAGCCCCTGGCCTCGCACGCACCGGGCGGTCATCGACGACGACGGCGGCGTCAGGGGGCTGGCGGGCAAGCTGGGCTATGAGCTGGACCGGGTGCGGTCCTGGCGGGATCGCGACAGCATCCCGGCCGAGCTGTGGCCGGGGGTGATCGCCGTCACCGGGGTGACCTTCAAGGAGCTGCAGGCGGCGGCGAAGCTGCGAAAGGGCGAGACCCTGTCGCCGGGGGATCTGCCCAATTGCGACGACCCGGTCGCCCTCGAACGGCTGATCCCCGCCGGCCCTGTCGACGAGACAACGACCGTGGCGGCGAGGGCGCGGCTGGACAACTTCTGCCGCGCCATCGACGTGCCGGGCGTGAGCCCGCGCCGGAAGGGTGATCCGCCCCTGCTGGCGGCGCATCACCGGCTGTGGCTGGAGAAGCTGGCGGACATCGAGCGGGGCAAGATCCGGCGGCTGATGGGCTTCATGCCGCCGGGCTCGGCCAAGTCGACCTATGCGGTCGACGTCTTCACCCCCTGGTTCCTGGGGCGGCAGGGAAACCGCAGCGTGCTGGTGGTGACCTACGCCACGGCCCTGGCGGCGCGGCGGGGGCGGCGGGCGCGCGGCGTCACCCGCCAGCCGGCCTTTGCGGCCATCATGGGGGTGCGGCCCGACAAGGCGCGGGCCAGCGCCGTCGACTGGGGGCTGGATAACGGCAGCGACTGGATGGGGGCCGGCATGCTGGCCGGGATCACCGGCAACCGCGCCGACCTGATCGTCATCGACGACCCGGTGAAGGGCCGGGCCGAGGCCGACAGCCCCCTGATCCGCCAACGGACGCGGGAGGAGTTCGACGATACCGTCCGTACACGGTTGAAGGCCGGCGGGCGGATCGTGCTGATCCAGACGCGGTGGCATGAGGACGACCTGGCGGGGAGCCTGTTGCCGGCCGACTATGACGGCGCCTCGGGGCCGGTGCTGTGCCGCGACGGAGAGACCTGGGAGGTGGTCAACATCCCGGCCCAGGCCGAGCGGGTGGACGACCCGCTGAAGCGGCCGGTCGGGGGCTATCTGTGGCCGGAATACTGGGGCGAGGATCATTGGGCCCAGTTCAGGTTGAATCCGCGCACCTGGAACGCCCTGTATCAACAGCGACCCCGGCCGATCGAGGGCAGCTATTTCGAGCGCGGCTGGTTCACGCGTTTTCAGGAGCACGAGCTGCCGGCGACGCTGCGCTACTACGGAACCAGCGACTATGCGGTGACCGAGGGCGGCGGCGATTTCACCCGGCTGATCGTCTGGGGCGTCGATGAGGCGTTCAACCTCTGGCGCGTGGCCGCCTGGGGCGGCCAGACCAGTAGCGACCAGTGGATCGAGCGGCAATGCGACCTGATCGCCGACTTCCGGCGGCGGGGCGGCATCCGCCGGTGGTTCGGCGAGGCGGGGGTGATCCAGCGGGCGGTGGAGCCGATGCTGCGGGCCAAGATGAAGGCGCGGCGGCTGAGCTGTCCCCTGGAGTGGCTGAGCTCGGGGCAGGACAAGGCGACCCGGGCCCGCGGCGCCCAGAGCCTGGTCCGCGAGGGGCGGGTGTGGGTGCGCGACGACGGCGACGGCGACTGCTTCATCGACGAGTGCGTGGCGTTTCCGATGGGGCGGTATGACGACGAGGTCGACTGCCTGTCGCTGATCGGCCGGTCCATCGACCGCCTGACGCCGCCGGTCGCCAGCTGGCGCAAGCGGCCGCAGTTTGTGGAGGGGTATGATCCGCTGAACTATGAGGGGCCGGAGGGTGTGTATTGGGACTAGGGGGGATTTCAGGACTCCCCAGACCATCCCCATCTTCCGCTCATCCCGGCGAATGCCGGGACCCAGTTCGTAGAGCGCTGCGCATCGGGACTAGCATCTCAACCCCTCCACGAACCAATCACCGCCGTGCCCAAGGGCACGAGCCCTGACCAACGAGATCACGCGGCTGGGTCCCGGCATTCGCCGGGATGAGCGGAAAAAGGGGAGTATGCCGCATCACCCCTAAGCCCCCGCCACCGTCCGCAGGATCTTCACCATCGCCCTGCCCTTGGCCAGTTCGTCGATGAGTTTGTCGAGGTAGCGGATCTCCTGCATCAGCGGCTCCTCGATGGTCTCGACGCGGATGCCGCAGATCAGGCCCTTGATCTCGCGGCGGGCCGGGTTCAGGGCGGGAGCCTCTGCGAAGAAGGTCTCGAAGTCGGTCTTGTCGGCCCGGTGGGCGGCCAGCTGGCCGGCGCTGTAGCCGGTGAGCCAGAGGATGATCTCGTCGACCTCGGCCCGGGTGCGGCCCTTGCGCTCGACCTTGGCGATGTAAAGCGTATGAACGCTGGCGACGCTCATCCCGTAGATCTTGTGACCGGCCATCGGGCGCTCCTTCACCGAAGCCGCCACTATAGAGACCCTGGGCGGGCGGGCGATGGTCGGGTTGTCCACAGCCGGAGAGTCGAAG
>JANPKF010000485.1:0-1754 GCA_031425895.1 Caulobacteraceae bacterium
GCCAGGGGGCCGAGCAGTTGGTCGCGGCGCTTGAGCAGGGTCAGGGCCGCGCGGCGGGCCGAGCGGGGGCCGAGGCCCGGCAGCTTGGCCAGCAGGCTTATGAGGCGTTCGATCTCTGGGCCGGCGACGGATGCCATGGTCGTTAGATAGGGCTGATTCTGAATAATTCCTCCCCCATCGGGGGAGGAGCGGATACCGGACTGTCTCCGGGAAAGCCCTCCCCCTCGATGGGGGAGGGTTGGGAGGGGGTGTTCGCTCGGTGGATGCGGAAGGGCGCGTAGGGCGTCTGCGCCCTCTTTGAGCTTCGCCTATGGGCCGGTGCGAGCACCCCCATCCCCGACCCTTCCCCCCTTGAGGGGGAAGGGAGCATCACACTGCCCCCCATCGGGTTCGCTGCGACGTCTAGAACGGCATCCCCGGGATCTTCATCCCGGCCAGCGGGCCGGCGGCGGCCTGCATCAGCTCCGCCGTCTGGGCTTCCAGCTTGCGGCGGGCGTCGGCGTGGGCGGCGACCAGGAGGTCGGCGATGACCTCGCCTTCGCCGGGGGCCAGCAGGGATTCGTCGAGTTCGACGCCGGAGAGTTCCCCGGCGCCCTTGAGCGTCACCTTGACCATGCCGCCGCCCGAGGTGCCTTCGACGACGATGGCGGCGGCCTTTTCCTGGGCTTCGGCCAGCTTGGCCTGCATGGCCTGGGCCTGCTTCATCAGCCCCTGGAGGTCTTTCATGGCGTCTTGTTTCCTTCGCTGAAGAGGCCGCCGGCGCTCAGCATCTGGTCCCGGATCGCCTCGGGCGCCTGGGTCTGCATCACGTCGTAGGCCTCGAGTTCAGTCGGGACATACCAGTGGATCTTGGTCGAATGGTAGGCGTCCCAGACCGCTTGCGCGACTTCTCGCGGAGGTGTGAGCCGCCACATGCCTTCCTTAGGCGCGTTGGCCTTGGCTTCGTCGGGGAGGATCGGGGTGTCGATCATACCAGGCAGGGTGTCGGCGGCGCGCACGCCGTGGGCGGCCAGCTCGACCGACAGGGCCTCGGTCAGACCCTTCACCGCATGCTTGGTGGCCGAATAGACGGCGATGTTGGGGATGCCGAAGATGGCCGAGGACGAGGAGGTGGTGAAGCAGAGGCTGTTGGGCGTCGCCTTCAGCAGGGGCGCGGCCAGGTGGATGCCGCTGAGCACGGCGACCAGGTTGACGTTGACCACGGCCATGACGTCGTCCCACGGCATGTCGATGAACGGCCCGCCACGGCCGATACCGGCGTTGTTGAACAGCAGGTCGAGCTTGCCGTCGGTGGCTTTGGAGAAGGCGCCCAGGGCTTCGGCGTAGGCCGCGCGGTCGGTGACGTCGAGGACCTGGGTCAGGACGGCGTCGCCCAGTTCGGCCTTCAGGGCGTCCAGGCCGGCGGCGTTAACGTCGCAGGCGCCGACGAACCAGCCCTGGCCGGCGAACAGGCGGGCGGTCTCCAGGCCCATGCCCGAGGCGCCGCCGGTGATGAAGATGGATTTGCGGCCATTGGCTGCGGTCATTGGTTGTCTCCCCTTATGTTTTTCCCTCTCCCGCTTGTCGGGAGAAGGTGGCCCGCGAAGCGGGTCGGATGAGGGCAGCACCGGCTTCTGAAGGCCGGCGTCGCCAAACACCCACCGCTGGCGCGGGCCGCACCCCACCCCCATCGGGGGCCCCCCCCACCCCCCAAACCGGGGAGGGGGAAAAAAAAAGGGGGGCCACCAAAAACCGCCGCCAAAAGCGCCAAAAAC
>JANPKF010000486.1:0-1688 GCA_031425895.1 Caulobacteraceae bacterium
GCGTCGGCCTGCTCGATGTCCAAGGCAAGCCGCGGGAGCCGGGCACCTTCGCCTTCGACCTCCAGCCCGAGCGCCGCGGCCAGGCCGTCTTCTCCGAGGCCGTCGTCCGCTGGCAAGGACCCTTGGGGCTGATCTGGCGTCAGGCGCGCCAGGCGCTGGCCGTCACCGCCCCCATCGGCGCCGATATCCGGCGCATCGAGGACGAGGCGGTGCGGATGTTCAGCCGCGACGCCATGCATGGGGCCAAGGTCCAGCTCGACCTCGGCGAGGGCGCCGAATTCCACGCCCTCAGCGAATTCCACTCCGGCATGGACCGGCGCACCGTCGACTGGAAACAGTCGGCCCGGCACCAGACCCTGCTGGCCAAGGAGTTCCGCACCGAGCGCAACCACCAGATCATCATGGCCCTGGACTGCGGCCGGGTGATGAGCGAGCCGATCGGTGGCGCGCCGCGTATAGACCGCGCCATCCACGGTGCCCTGATTCTGGCCTATGCCAGTTTGCGCAGCGGCGACCGGGCCGGGCTGTTCGCCTTCGATGACCGTCCGCGCCTGTCGACCGGCGCCCTGTCCAGCATCGCCGGCTTTCCGCTCCTGGTCCGGCAGGCCGCCGCCATCGACTACGGGACCGAAGAGACAAACTACGCCCTCGGCCTGACCACCCTGTCGGCCAGCCTGAAGCGGCGATCGCTGGTGGTGATCTTCACAGAGTTCGCGGATTCCACTTCGGCCGAGCTGATGATCGAGACCACCTCGCGGCTGATCAAGCGGCACCTGGTCCTGTTCGTAGTCATGCGCGACGACGAGCTGGAGGCGCTGGTGACGGCTGTGCCCGACACGCCCGACGACGTCGCCCGGGCCGTCGTCGCGGCCAGCCTGCTGCGCGAGCGCGACATCGTCCTGGCCCGCCTGAGGCGACTCGGTGCGCATATCGTCGAGGCCCCCGCCGACCGGATCGGACCGGATGTGCTGAACGTCTATCTCGACCTCAAACGGCGGGACCTGCTGTGAGCGAGCTGCAACTCAAGAGCCAGCGTTTCCGCCGCGAGCGCGAGGCCGACTGGAAGCGGCTGGAGGCCCTGGTCACCAAGGCCGAGAAGCGCTCCGCCGCAGCCCTGTCCGACGCAGACATCCTGGCCATGCCGGTTCTGTACCGTTCGACGCTGTCAGCCCTGTCGGTGGCTCGCGCGACGTCGCTGGACCAGGCCCTGATCGACTCTCTGGAGAGCCTGGCCGCCCGCGCCTATTTCTTCGTCTATGGCGCGCGATCGACGCCGCTGGAACAGCTGGGCGCCTTCTTCGCCCGCGACTGGCCGCTCGGCGTGCGGTCGATGTGGCGCGAGACCCTGATCGCCCTGGCCATCACCCTGTTGGGCGCGGGCGTCGCCTGGGGGCTGATCGCATCGGACGCCGACTGGTTCTACGCCTTCGTCGACCCGGCGCTCGCCGGCGAGCGCGATCCCACCGCCTCGGCGGCGGCCCTCAGGGCGACCCTGTATCATCAGGAGGGATCCGACGGATTGTCCTTCTTCGCCACCATGCTGTTCACCCACAACGCCAGCGTGGCGCTGACCTGTTTCGCCCTCGGCTTCGCCCTTGGCGTGCCGACCATCATCCTGCTGCTGATGAACGGGGCCATGCTCGGTGCCATGCTGCACGTCTTCATATCCAAGGGCGTCGGCTTCGAGT
>JANPKF010000487.1:0-5826 GCA_031425895.1 Caulobacteraceae bacterium
GGGGCGGCGGTGGGGGACCGGTGGGCGTCCGGGGGGTCACCGACGGGGCCCGCGCATGGCAGGGGTGGGGGAAAGGTGCGGCGCCGTTAGACGACCTGCGCAGGGCGGTGAATCGACGCCCTGACGATATGTCTAGACATATTCATCAAAGCGCCCGCCAGCCGATATCGGAGCGGTAGAAGCCGCCCGGCAGGTCGATGGCGCCGACGGCGGCGTAGGCCAGGTCGCGGGCCTCGTGCAGGGTGGCCCCGAGGGCGCAGACGTTGAGCACGCGGCCGCCGGAGGCGCGCAAGGCGCCGTCCTCGTCGCGCCTGGTGCCCGCGTGGAAGACGACAGCCTCGCCGCCGAAGTCGCTGGCGGCGCCGCGGATGACGGCGCCGGCCACCGGGGCGTCGGGGTAGCCCTCGGCGGCCATGACCACGCAGACGGCGGCCTGGTCGCGGAAGGTCGGGCCGCTGAGGCGCGACAGGGTTCCGGTGGCCGTGGCGTGCAGCCAGGGCAGGATGTCGTCGGCCAGGCGCAGCATCAGCACCTGGCATTCGGGATCGCCGAAGCGGGCGTTGTATTCGACCAGCTTCGGCCCCCCGGCGGTCAGCATCAGCCCTGCGTAGAGGACGCCGACGTAGGGATTACCCTCGGCCGCCATGCCGCGCACCGTCGGCGCGATCAGCTGGTCAAAGGCCTGTTCCAGCAGGGCGTCGGTGAGGACGGGGGCCGGGCTATAGGTCCCCATGCCACCGGTGTTGGGCCCCTTGTCGCCGTCGTAGGCGCGCTTGTGGTCCTGGGCCTGGCCGAAGAGGACGGCCGAGACGCCGTCACACAGGGCGAAGAGGGAGACTTCCTCGCCGATCATGAATTCCTCGATCACGACCCTGGCGCCGGCCGTGCCGAATCGGCCGCCCAGCATGTCGAGCACGGCGGCGTCGGCCTCGGCCCGGCTCTGGGCGATGACCACGCCCTTGCCGGCGGCCAGGCCGTCGGCCTTGATCACGAAGGGGGCGGTCAGGGTGTCGAGGAAGGGCGCGGCGGCCTGCGGGGTTTCGAAGACACCGTAGGCGGCGGTCGGCAGGTTATGGCGGGCGCAGAAGTCCTTGGTGAAGGCCTTGGAGGTTTCCAGCCGGGCGGCCGACTGGCTGGCGCCGAAACAGGGGATGTTCCAGGCCGCCAGGGCGTCGGCGATGCCTGCCTCCAGGGCGACCTCGGGGCCGACGACGACGAGGTCGGCGGCGATCTCCTTTGCCAGGGCGACGAGGGCCGGAACGTCGGTCGCCTTGAGGTCGCGGCACTCGCAGAGCTCGGCGATGCCGGGGTTGCCCGGGGCGGCGACCAGGCGGGTCAGCATGGGCGACTGGGCGAGCTTCCAGGCCAGGGCGTGTTCACGCCCGCCGGATCCGATGAGGAGGACGTTCATGGGAGGGCGGTTTGGCGCAGGGGCCGGGACGGGTCAACCCGAGCGAGCGTGACCGCCGTCACGCGGCCGTTCGCATTTCACTGTTATTCCTCTAATGATTGTGAGATCGATTTTTCAGCCTTTGCGCAGTGGAGGATGAACGCCGTGCCGAACGTTGCGGACCTGGAACTGGGAAAGCCCGATAGTTTGGGCGGGACAGTCACGCTGATCTATGGGCGGAACGCGCCCTACTACGGCGTCCTTCGATCCGAAACGCGGGTGCTGGTTCAGTTCGCGGACGCGCCGGATCTGGCGGCGGAACAGCGCAAGGCCCTGGCCCCGCTGAACCCCCTGCGCGGCGAGATCAACGGACTGACGGAAGACTGGCGGGGCGCCGCCGACTGGCAGGGTGGCCGCAAGGCGGAATGCTATGACCGCCGGGTCGCCGACTCGCTGGTCGTCGCCTTCGAAGGCGATGTCCCGACGGCGCAGGCCCTGCTGGAGCAGATCAAGGCCGATGTGCTGGCCGACCGCACAGCCCTGGCCCGGCTGCAATATGTGATGGCGGCGTCGGTGGTGGTGTTGCTGGTCGTCCTTTTGGCGAGCGGGCTGATCGCGACGGTTTCATCCACCGATAGCGCCTCGGCACAGACCAAGGCGCTTTACGAGGCCGCGCGGGCAGGCAGCCTCGGCGCCCTGTTCTCCATCGCCCTCGGCGTCCGCAGCCGAACCGTGCTGCCCGATCTGCAGAAGCTGGCCAACTCGCTGGACGCCGTCCTGCGGGTGGTGATCGGGGTCATCGCGGCCAGCCTGCTGATCGGCATGATGATGGCCGACATTGTCGACGTCAGTATCGGCAAGGGCGAGGTGACCGCCACCAGCTGGCTGCCCATCTTCGTCTTCGCCTTCCTGGCCGGCTTCTCCGAACGGCTGGTTCCGGACCTGCTGAGCAAGGTGGCGACCCGGTTCGATGTCGCGGCCGCCACCCCGGTCAAGGCGGTCGCCAAGTCCGCGGCGCCGCCCTCCGGCGGCGGCGTCGGGGCTAGCGGCGGCGTTGGGGCCGGCGGCGGCTCGCCCGCGCCGAAAGCCTCGGCCGCGCCGGACGACGATCCCTTGCCCGAGGAGGCCGCGCACGACGGATGCGCCTGCGATATCGACCTGAATGATGATGAAAACACCCCCGACGACCAGCTGCCCCCGGCCTCCGGCGGGGTTGCGGCCGGCGGCGGCGCGGGTTGAAGGAGGTTCCGATGGTCTATTCCCTGACGTGGCTTCCCGAGGTGATGGAAGCGGCCGGGCTGAAGGTCGCCGAGGTTCCAGGCTGGCGCACCCGCGGGCGCGCCGAGATGGGCGTGGTGCGAGGCGTGATGTGCCACCACACCGCGACCAAGGCCGGCGGCAACATGCCCTCGCTGAATGTCCTGATCAACGGCCGCTCGGACCTGCCCGGCCCGCTGGCCCAGATCGGCCTGGGGGTGGACGGCACCGTCTACATCATCGCCGCCGGGCGGGCGAACCATGCCGGCACAGGCCGCTGGGAAGGGATCACCAACGGCAACACCAGCTTCATCGGCATCGAGGCCGAGAACAACGGGCTGGACCCCAAGAACTGGCCGCCTGTTCAGGTCGACGCCTATGAGCGCTGCGTCGCCGCCATCCTCAAGAAAATCGGGGCGGGCGCCAATATGTGCTGCGGCCACAAGGAATATGCCCTGCCCAAGGGCCGCAAGCCCGACCCCAGCTTCGACATGGCCCCGTTCCGCGCCGCCGTCGCCGATCTGCTGGTCGGCAAGACGCCGCCGCCGCCGATCCCGGCGGTGGATGCAAAGGCCCGCCCCACCCTGCGGCGCGGCGACCGGGGCGACCTGATCAAGGCCGTTCAGAAGGCGGTCGGCGTCAAGGCCGACGGAGACTTCGGCGGCGGCACCGAGGCGGCGGTTCGGGCCTTCCAGCGCGAGCACAGCCTGACCGCCGACGGCATCGTCGGACCAAAGAGCTGGAAAGCGATCGACGCGGCGGGCTGACGCCCCTGGAGCGAGACCTGAACCGCCCTCCGCCCAGGTGGTGGTCGGAGGGCGAACCCGCAGGCCTGCCGCCTTCCAACCGTTGTCACGGAACTGTCACGAAACTGTCGCGTAGGCCCCGCATAGGCGGGGCATTGGGGGCTTGCGGGCTCCTCACCGCCACTCGTCCGGGCCCAGAATGTCTTTCACCCTCGCGCTCGCCGTCCTCCTGGCCTTCTCGGTCGGAGTCTATGTGCTGGGCCGCCGCCGGGCCGTCAGCCGGGCCTCGGGAGAGACGCTGCACAGCCTGCCGGGCTATTACGGAACCTGGGTGGCGTTGTGGACCGGCGTTCCGGCCGCCCTGATCCTGGTGCTGTTCCTGACCGCCGGGCCGCGCCTGGGAGAGGCGCTGCTCAGCGCCGATCCGCCGGCCGCCGTCGCCAGCCTGCCCGGCGAAACCGCCCAGGCCTTCTGGAGCGACGCCCAGGCCATCGCCGATGGCCGGGTGACCAGCAAAATCGAGTGGACGCCCGAACAACGCGCCGTCCTGGACGCCAAGGCGCAACAGGCGCGCGACTTCAACGGCTTCTCGGCCTTCGCCGCCGTCGCCCTGGCCGCCGTGCTGGCGCTGGGCGGCTTTCTGCTGGCCTGGCCGCGCATCAAGCCGTCCTTGCGGGCCCGCAACAAGGTCGAGGGCTGGGTCGGCCTGGCCCTGATCGCCTGTTCGGCCGCCGCCGTGCTGACCACCGTCGGCATCGTCGCCAGTCTGCTCTACGAGGCGCTGCGCTTCTTCGCCTCGGTCTCGCCGCTCGACTTCCTGTTCGGCCTGCAGTGGCAGCCGCAGATCGCCATGCGCGAGGACCAGGTGGCCGCCAAGGGCGCCTTCGGGGCCGTGCCGCTGTTCGCCGGCACCTTCCTGGTGATGATCATCGCCATGTGCGTGGCCGCACCGGTCGGGCTGTTCTGCGCCATCTATCTGTCGGAGTACGCGAGCCGCACGACGCGGGGGGTGATCAAACCGCTGCTGGAGATCCTCGCCGGCGTGCCGACCGTGGTCTACGGCTTCTTCGCCGCCCTGACCGTCGGTCCGCTGTTCCGGGGCTTCTTCAACTACATCGGCAGCTGGCTGGCCGAGGGGCCGCTGGACCCGCTCGGGCAGTACCTGATGGGGGTGCAGAACGAGATGGCCCTGACCGCCGGGGTGGTGATGGGCATCATGCTGATCCCCTACATTTCCAGCCTGTCGGACGATGTCATCAACGCCGTGCCGCAATCCCTGCGCGACGGCAGCTATGCGATGGGCGCCACCAAGTCGGAGACGGTCAAGCGGGTCATCCTGCCGGCTGCCCTGCCCGGCATCATGGGGGCCATGCTGCTGGCCATCTCCAGAGCGGTCGGCGAGACGATGATCGTCACCATGGCGGCCGGCTCCCAGGCCCGCATCACCGCCAACCCGCTGGACTCGGTGACCACCGTGACCCGCCAGATGGTCGAGATCCTCACCGGCGACCAGGAGTTCGACAGCCCCCGCACCCTGGCCGCCTTCGGCCTGGGGCTGACCCTGTTCGCCGTCACCCTGGCGCTCAACGTGATCGCCCTGCGCATCGTCCAGAAATACCGGCAGGCCTATGACTGATCAGGCACTCAACGATAAGGCCGGCGAAGCGCGCCTGAAGAAGCGCCACGCGGCGGAGGCCCGCTTTCGCTGGTATGGCCGTATCGCCATCGCCATCGCCCTGGGCTTCCTGGTCGTCCTGCTCGGCCGGGTGGTCCAGCAGGGCTACACCGCCTTCTGGACCCATTCGATCACCACCAGCGTCTATGTCGATCCGGCGCGGATCGACCGGGCCGATATCGAGGGCAACAACTTCGACTATCTGGCGGCCGGCGACCTGCTGAAAAGGCTCGGCGTCAAGGACGACGCGCTAGGCCTGGCGTCCGGCGAGGCGATGGATCTGGTCTCGCGCGACCTCGGCTATCGCATCCTCGACCGGATCAAGGCCGATCCGTCGGTTATCGGCCAGACCCTGACCTTCACCGTGCCCGTCAAGGCCAACGCCGACCTCTACTTCAAGGGCCAGATCGAGCGGTCGACGCCGGCCGAGGACCGCAAGCTGAGCGACCGCCAGATGGACTGGCTGGACCGGCTGAAGGCCGAGGGCGTGGTCAAGGGCCACTTCAACAGCGCCTTCTTCACCCGGTCGGACTCCACCGAGCCGGAACAGGCCGGGGTGCTGGGCGCCGTGGTCGGTTCGGCCCTGATGCTGCTGGTCACCGCCTTCATCGCCATTCCGCTCGGCGTCGGCGCGGCCCTGTACCTGGAGGAATTCGCGCCGCGGGGCCGGATCACCGACCTGATCGAGGTCAACATCAACAACCTCGCCGCCGTGCCGTCGATCATCTACGGCCTGCTGGGCCTGGCCCTGTTCATCA
>JANPKF010000488.1:0-2131 GCA_031425895.1 Caulobacteraceae bacterium
CGGTCTGACCGAGGGCGGCGAGGTGCACTTCAACGGCATCAAGGTCGGCGACGTCTCGTCGATCAAGCTGGACGCCCGCGACCCCAACCGCGTCATCGCCCGCGTCAAGGTGACCGACGACGTGCCGATCCGCGAGGACAGCTACGCCACCCTGGAGCCGCAAGGCATCACCGGCATCAACTACGTCCAGATCACCGCCGGCGATCCGGCCAAGCGCCTGCTGAAGGACACCGTGGCCCCCGGCGAGATCGCCGTGATCCGCACCCAGCGCAGCGCCCTCTCCGACCTGCTGGCCGGCGGCGGCACCGTGCTGACCCGCACCATCGAGGCGCTGGACCGCATCAACCGCGTGCTCGGCGACGAGAACATCAAGACCTTCGGCGCCGCGCTGGACGACCTTCAGGCGGTCACCGCCGAGGCCCGCGAGCAGAAGGAAATCATCGCCGACGCCCGCCGCGCCCTGGCCACCTTCGAGGAAACCGCCCAGGCCTATACGGCCCTGGCCAAGGACGGCCAGACCTTCATCAACGGCGACGCCAAGCAGGCGGTGGCCAACATCGACGAGGCCGCCCGCAAGGTCGACAAGGCCGCCGCCGACGTCTCGGCCGTGCTGACCAAGCTGGATGGTCCGGTGAACGACTTCGCCACCGACGGCCTGCCGCAGCTGACCAACGCCATCACCACCCTGCAGGGGGCCGCGGAGTCCCTCGACCGGCTGGTGACCGAGGCGGAAAAGAGCCCGCAGAACCTGGTCGGCAAAGCGCCCGCCGAAAAGAAGAAGGTGAAGCCGTGAGGACCAACCTGTTCCGCGCCGCCGGTATTGCGGCCATCGCCGTCGCCCTGTCGGGCTGCATCACCCTCTTCCCGGAGGCCGAACCCGCCAAGCTCTACCGGTTCGAGATCACCGCCCCGTCCGAGGTCGCCGCCAAGACCTTCACGGTCACCCGCGGGCCGATCGCCTTCGACCGCGCCGCCGCCAGCGATGGCCTTGTCGCGGTCACCGGCGACACGGTGCAGTACATTGACAGCGCCCGCTGGGTCGCCCCGGCCCAGCAGATCTTCGAGGAAGAGCTGGTCCGCGCCTTCCAGGCCGGTCCCGCCCGCCTGATCGGTCGTGGCGAGGTCGGCAAGAGCGACTGGCTGATGCGCCTGGACGTCCAGCGTTTCGAGGCCAACTACCGCAACGGGCCCGAGGGCGCGCCGGTGATCGTCGTCGAGATCAAGGTCGCCCTGACCCGCAACGTCCGCGACGGCGACACCTTCGAAACCGTGCTGAAGACGGAAGTGCAGGCCAGCGACAACCGCGTGAGCGCCATCGTGCCGGCCTTCAACACAGCGCTGACAAAGAGCCTCACGGACCTGAACAGCTGGATCGTCTCGACGGGCGGCCCGCGTTAGGGTCAATCGAAGTTCAACGTATTTCTATCCCGCTCATCCCGGCGAACGCCGGGACCCAGCCGCGTGATCTCGATGGCAGGCTTACGTGCCCTTGGGCACGGCTGTGATATCCGAAAGCAGGACCGCGCCGTGCCTACAGGCACGAGTCCTGACCCGTGGAGCCCTACGAACTGGGTCCCGGCGTTCGCCGGGATGAGCGGATTTTTGGGCTGGAATCGGAATATCGATTGGCCCTAAGCCAAATCGAACAACCCCGTCAGATAGGGGTTGAGCATCCGCCCCTTCGGGTCGAGCTCGCGACGCACTTCCAGGAACTCATTCCAGCGCGGATACAGCGACGCCAGCCGCTGGCCCTTGAGGCTGTGCAGCTTGCCCCAGTGCGGCCGCCCCCCGGCCCGCTGGAAGATCGGCTCGATCAGCTCGAAGAAGAAGGCGTAGTCGTCCTTGTACCAGGCATGGACGGCGACCGAGCCGCGCGGCCCGCCGGCGAACGGCGACAGCCAGGCGTCATCGGCCGCGATGCGCCGCACCTCGATGGGGAAGAAGACGTCCTTCCGCTCCTTCTCGATGACCGCCTGAACCTCCTTCAACGCCGCCAGCTGGGTCTCGGGCGGCAGGTGGTATTCCATCTCGTTGAACCGCACCGGCCGCTCGGTGGAGAGCAGCTTCCAGCCCTCGCCCACGGCCTCTTCCGGCTTGGTGGAGCCCAGCAGGGCCTTGGCCGCGGCCTTGC
>JANPKF010000489.1:0-1509 GCA_031425895.1 Caulobacteraceae bacterium
CGGCTCAGGCCCGAAGCCTTGATCCCCTCCCCGACGCCCTTTTCGTTGCGATAGGCGGCGGCCGTGTCGATGTGACGATAGCCGGCGTCCAACGCCGTCTTCACCACCTGCACCGCCGTATCGTTCGGCGTCTGCCAGACGCCAAGGCCGACCTGGGGAATGGTGCGGCCGTCGTTGAAGGTCAGGTGGGTCTGGTCGGTCATGGGCGAAGGTCCTGGCAAGGATGAAGGGGGCCCGCGCCGGCCCGCGCGGAAGCGATCCTGCAGATAGGCATGAGGGCCCCGCGCCGATAGGGCCGGCGCAATCAGGGGCCGACGCACGCTCCACCCATTGCCAGGAGCCATGGCCGTCAGCGGTTGCGGATCAGGCCAACGCCAGTGGTTATCAGCCAAAGGGTCAGACCGAGAAATCCGGCGATGGTGGTCAGCGCGAACAGCTCGCCCGGCGCCCCGAGCGCCAGGGCCAGCCCCTCCCCCGATCCGGCGATCAGCAGCACGCCAGACAGGAAGCCGACCGGGGCGGCGATGCGGCGCCCCTCGCCGGCCTGCAGCATGGCGACCTGGATCACGAAGATGGCGGTCAGCAACTGGCCGATGTGCTCGCCGATCGCCACCCCGCCCCAGGCGTTGAGCAGGTTGAAGGCCTGTTCCGCCGCCGGCCCGCCGTCCTGGGCCAGCGCCGGAACCGCGAACACCCAGCGTGCCAGGCCGATGGCCTGGGCCAGCCCGGCCAGCGCTCCGATCACCGCCGCCCCGACCGCCAGCGCCGGTCGCGTGGCCAGCCGGCGCTGCGACACCGCCAAAGCCGGCGCCATCACCGCCAGGGCCAGGGCGCAGAGCATGAAGGCATGCCAGGTCAGGATCAGCACCGGCCCGCCGGCCACGAACTTCGACAGCGCCTCGGCCGCCGGCCGCCGCAGGATGTCCGGGTAGTCGTAGATGGCCCCCAGCACCGAGAACGGCACATTGAACGCCACCGCCAGGGCGATGGCCGCCACGCCCGTCATCCGGGCCGATCCCGCCTGCCTGCCTTCGGTCCATTCAGCGGCCCCGCCGCCCATCACTTGAGAAGTCATCTCCATGTCTCCATTTGGTGACATGGAAAATATCACCGATCGGTGACATGTCAAACCCTACCGTCACCGATCAGTGACATACGGTCTGGACGCCCCGTCCGATCCAGCCTACCCAAGGACCATGAGAGCCCGCCGATGACCGACGCCCCCACCACCCGCGATCGCGCCCGAACCGAATCCGCCATCGTCGCCGCCGCCCGCGAGGTGCTGGCCGCCGAGGGCTTCCAGGGCTTCGGGATCAACGCCGTGGCCCGACGCGCCGGCTGCGACAAACAGCTGATCTACCGCTACTTCGGAGGCCTAGACGGCCTCATCGACGCCATCGGCGCCCAGTTGGCCGACTGGATCGGGTCCAGCCTCGACCCCGCCGACGAAACCCCTCCGGCCACCTACGCCGAGATGTCCGAACGCCTGATCCTGCGCTTCCTTGACGC
>JANPKF010000490.1:0-4524 GCA_031425895.1 Caulobacteraceae bacterium
GGAAGGCGTCGTCGGCGCCGCCGGCGATCGCATCGAGCGCCCGCAGGTCGACAACGTCGGGCGCGTCCCAATCGATGATCAGGTCGCGATTGCCCGCCCCCACTCCGCTGTCGGCCGCCACCTGCATGACGAAGACATCGCGGCCCGCCCCGCCGGAAAGGGTGTCGCCCCCCGCGCCGCCGTAAAGCGTGTCGTTGCCGTCGCCGCCATTCAGGATGTCGGCGCCGTCCTCGCCGTAGAGCTTGTCGTTGTCGAGGCCGCCGCTGAGGGTGTCGCCACCCAGGCCGCCGCGCAGGGTGTCGGCCCCGCCCGCGCCGTCGATCGTATCGGCGCTGGTCCCGCCGATGATGGTGTTGACCGCGGCGTTGCCCGTGCCGGTGAACGACCCGGCGCCGACGAACTGCATGATCTCGACCTCGGCCCCCATGACGTAGGTGGAGGCGGTGACCCGGATGGTGTCCGTGCCGCCGGCCGCCAGTTCGACCACCACATCGCCGGCGTCGTCGACAAGATAGGTGTCGTTGCCGAGGCCGCCGGTCATGCTGTCGGCGCCGGTCCCGCCATCCAGGATGTCGGTCCCGTCGCCGCCGTCGAGGGTATCGACGCCGCCGGCCCCATTCAGCGTATCATTGCCGAGGCCGCCGATCAGGCTGTCGCCCTGGGCCCCGCCGGTGATGACGTTGGCCAGGGTGTTGCCGGTGCCGGCGAAGGCGCCGGAGCCGATGTAGATCAGATCCTCGACGTTGGCGGTCAGGGTGTAGCTGGCCAGGGTGGTGCGCACCCGGTCCGTGCCCTGGGCGGCGTTCTCATTGACCACGTCGCCGGCGTCGTCGACCACGAAGGTATCGTTGCCGGTACCCCCGGTCAGGGTGTCGGCGCCGGCGCCGCCGTCGATCAGGTCGTCCCCGTCGCCGCCTTGCACGTCGTCGGTTCCGTCGCCGCCGTAGAGGCTGTCGGCGCCGGAGAGGCCTTTGATGAAGTCGTTGCCGGCGCCGCCGATCAGGATGTTGGCCAGGGTGTTGCCGGTCAGGGAGACGTTGCCCGAACCGATGTAGGTGGCGTTCTCCAGATTGGCGGAGAGGGTGTAGCTGCGGGTGGTCATGACCGTATCAACGCCGCTGCTGTCGGTGATCGTGTCACCGGCATTGTCGACGTAGAAGGTATCGTTGCCGTCACCGCCGTTCATGGCGTCGGCGCCAAGGCCGCCGTCGAGGATGTCATCGCCGGCCAGGCCGCTGAGCGTATCGGCGCCCGCTCCACCCGTGATGCTGTTGGCGACGGCGTTGCCCGTACCGGCGAAGGCGCCGGCCCCGCTGTAGCTCAGGTTCTCTAGCCCCGTGCCCAACGTGTAGCTGGCCAGGCTGGCGATCACGGTATCGATGTCCGCCCCGGTCTCGACGATGACATCACCGGCGTTGTCCACGCGGTAGGTGTCACTACCGGCTCCGCCCTGCATGTTGTCCGCCCCGGCCCCGCCATCGATGAGGTTGTTCTGGGCGTTGCCGATGATGATGTTGTCGAGCCCGTTGCCGGTGGCGGCGATGGCCACCCCCGTCAGGGTCAGGCGTTCAACCTCGGCGCCGAGCGTGAAGTTGACGCTGGCCTGGACGGTATCAGTGCCGCCGCCGGCCAGTTCGGTCACCGTGTCGCCAGCGTTGTCGACGATGTAGGTGTCAGACCCCCCGGCTCCGGCCATGGCGTCGGCCCCGAGGCCGCCGTTCAGGACGTTGGCCGCAGCGTTGCCGGTCAGGCTGTTGTTCAGCTCGTTGCCGGTCAGGCTGACCGCGGCGGCTCCGGTGGCGACCATGTTCTCGATCGAGACCCCGGCCGCCAGCACATAAGAGACGCTGGCCTCGATGGTGTCGGTCCCCTGGCCGGCCAGTTCGACAATGATGTCCCCGGCAGAGCTGACCACGTGGGTGTCGTCGCCGAGCCCGCCGATGGTGGTGTCGGTCCCCGCCAGGCCGTCGAGACGGTCATTGCCCGCCCCGCCGGTGATGACGTTGCCGAGGGTGGTGCCCGTGCCGGTGAAGTTTCCGATCCCGGTGAAGGTCAGGTTCTCCAGGGTGGTCGAGCCGAGGGTGTAGGTATTGAGCGTGGTCCGGACGGTGTCGACGCCACCGCCGACGTCTGAGATGACGTCGCCAACGTTGTCGACGACATAGGTGTCGTCGCCCGCCCCGCCCTGCAGGATGTCGGCGCCGAGGCCGCCGTCCAGCACGTTGTTGGAGGCGTTGCCGACCAGCGTGTTGTCGATCGCGTTACCGGTGGCATTGACCGCGCCGGCCCCGGTCAGCAGCTCCAGCCGTTCGAAGTTGTCGCCCAGGGTGTAGCTGCCGCTGGCGACCTCGACGGTATCGATCCCCTCGCCCGCCAGCTCGGTGATCAGATCGCCGGCCGTGATCCGGAAGGTGTCGTTGCCCGCGCCGCCAATCAGTTCGTCGACGCTCAGCCCCCCATCGAGGATGTCGTTGCCGAGGCCGCCGACGATGCGATCCTGGCCGGACGTGCCGGTCAGGGTATCATTACCGTTCTGGCCCTGCAGGTCGGCGGCCACCGCCGCCCCGCCGCTGACGGTGTCGACGACGTTGGTGGTGACCACGGTCGTGACGTTGACCGCCCCGGCCTTGGGACCATCCGGACCATCGGCGATGTACTCGAAGCTGGCGTTCGGGCCGGTGGCGACGATCTGCAGCCGGCCGCCGACCAGGTCGACGGTGGCGTTCACCACATTGCGGATGCCGACCACCGTGTAGCCGCCCGCCAGGCCGTCGTTGGCCAGCAGGACTTCGGACTTGAGGTCCGACGCCAGGGTGCGGGTGATGCTCAGGGCGTCGGCCGCCAGGGTGACCGGCACCAGGTCAGCCAGGCTGACCGTCTCGTCGTCGAACTGGAAGAACTCGACGTTGGTGATGCTGTCGACCCCGTCGGCGCCGGTCACGGTGACCACGCCGCCACCACCGAAGGCGATGGTGTAGTCGGCGCGGTTGCCGGCGAAGACCGCGGTGTCGGTGTCGTCACCGCCGTCGATGGTGTCGTTGCCGCCACCGCCGCGGACGATGTCGTCACCCGCCCCGCCGTTGAGCGTATCGGCGCCGGCATAGCCGTTGTCTTCGTAGCGCGTGATGGCCCCGCTGCCGCCGTTGTTGAACTCCATGGCGATGTCGCCGTCGCCAAGCAGCTCGTCGGCGCCGTCACCGCCCGAAAGCAGGTCGTCAGCCCCGCCGCCAGCCAGGACGTTTGCCGCGTCATCGCCGGACAGGGTGTCCGCGAAGCCGCTGCCCGAGAGGTTCTCGACGCCGGTGAGGGTGATGCTGCCGCCGGTGAAGGCCTGGGCCCCGCCGACCGCCAGCGAGACGGTCGCGCCGGACTGCAGGCCGAGCAGGACGGTGTCGACGCCGTCGCCGCCGTTGGCGGTCTGGGCGCCTTCGGCTACCTGCAGCAGGTCATCGCCGCCCGCGCCGTTCATGACGTCGTTGCCCAGGTTGCCCCAGATCCAGTTGGCGTCGGCGTTGCCGCTCAGGGTGTCCGCGAACGACGTACCCGACACGTGTTCGACGTCGATCAGAGTGTCCATGCCCTGGCCGGTGTTCTGGGCCACGCCCTGGATGCCGAGGTCGACGGTGACGCCCACGGTGGAGTCGAAGAAGGCCGCCCGGTCCAGGCCCGCGCCGCCGTCGATGGTGTCATCGCCGTCGCCGCCCTGCACATAGTCGCTGTCGTCGCCGCCGCGGACGATGTCGTTGCCGGCGTTGCCGCGAACATTGTCGAGGCCCGCGCCGCCCTGGACCACATCATCGCCGCCCTGGCCGCGCAGGATGTCTTCGCCCGCGCCGCCGTCGAGGCTGTTGGCGGAGCCGTTCCCTTGCAGATTGTCGCCGAAGTCCGTGCCGATGACCCCTTCGATCCCTGAGTGGGTGTCGGTTCCAGTTCCGTCGTTGACGCTCGTCTGGTTCAGGTTGGCGTTCACCGCTGTCGCGTTGCCGGCATAGCTGATGATGTCGAAGCCGGCCCCGCCCTGCAGACTGTCGGCGCCGATGCCGCCGATCAGGATGTCGTCGCCGC
This sequence comes from Caulobacteraceae bacterium, assembly GCA_031425895.1. Lineage (GTDB taxonomy): Bacteria > Pseudomonadota > Alphaproteobacteria > Caulobacterales > Caulobacteraceae > Caulobacter. The sequence goes on from JANPKF010000490.1 coordinate 4,066, forward strand.
CACCGCCGATCAGGGTGTCGTTGCCCGCGCCGCCGTCCAGGGTGTCCGCCCCGCTGAGGGCCGGATTGGCGTAGGTTTCAGCCGCATCATTGACGGTGATGATCGGGCCCGAGTACCCGAACGGGCTATCGAGCGTGATCTCGCCGTCGCCGAGCAGCACGTCCGCGCCGCCGGCCCCGCTGAGGCTGTCGTCACCCGCCGACCCCGCCAGGACGTTGTTCGCACCGTCACCCGTGATGCTGTCGGCAAAGGCCGAGCCGGTGACGTTCTCGAAGCCGTCCAGAACCGTCAGGCCCTGTTCGGTGTCCTGCGAGCCGCCCTGGAGACCGAGGTCGATGGTGATGCCGGCGGACGTGATGTCCGTGCCGTTACCGTCGAAGCTGACGGTATCGATGCCGGATCCGCCCTGCAGGTCGTGGTTGCCCGCGCCCACCTGGATCAGGTCGTTGCCGCCCTGGC
>JANPKF010000491.1:0-4260 GCA_031425895.1 Caulobacteraceae bacterium
TGGGCCGCGATGCCGGCGAGGATGATCAGCACCAGCAGGAAGCGCAGCCCGCAATAGGGCTGGGTCAGGGCGTGGGCCTGCTTGCCGGCGATCGAGGCGTTGCGGGCCAGTTCTTCGGCCACGCCTGAGAGTCCGGCGTCCGGGAACCTTTCGGCCACCCGGTCGCGCAGCCGGGCGGCCGTCGTCGCCACCATGGCGGCGTCGAGACGACGGTAGGGCTGGGCGGCGCGACGGGCCATTGGCGCTCCGGGAAAGACCAGCCGAAACTGATCCCGCCCGGAGGCCGATGACAAGGAGATTCGCGTTATGCGGATCCGCGCTCGAGGTTGACGGCCGCCGCCCTGTCCGCCGATCTACGGTTCCGCCAGCGAAGGACTGCCCAGACGGAGACGGCGACCACCAGGGCCGGGATCAGCAGGAAGGAGACAAGGTTGATCAGGCCGGCCAGCGCCAGAACCAGGTTGCGCAGGAAGTTGTCCACGGCCTGTTTGACCGGCGACCCGACCCCGTCCGGCGCCGCCACGCCGCTTGAGACGTAGTCCACTGTCAGCTTCGACATCGCCACCCGGCCGCGCATGACCTCCAGCGCCGAGCGCGTGGCGTCGATGGTGCCGCGCACCCGGGCCAGCTCCTGTTCGAGTTGCAGCGCGTCCTGCAGGTCGCCGGGCCGCTCGGCCAGCAGCCGCTCGAGCCGCGTCTCCATCACCGTTGCGCTGCGGATGGCGGCCTCAGTGTCGACCATCGAGCGGGTCAGGTCCTCGGTCTCGGTGGTTTCGCTGAGCACCTTGCCGCCGGCGCCGTTGGTGTCTGTCCCCAGACGGGCCCGGAAAGCCTTCAGCCAGGCGGGCTGGGCCCGGATCTGCAGTTGGCCGGACGCCTGATCACGGCCCTCCGCGTTGCTGTTGGCCGCGACCACCTGGCAGAGGGCCGGGCCAGCGGTTTCACAGGCATCCTGATGACGGGCCAGCAGACCGCGCGCCTTGTCGGCGGGTAACTCGAGCCGGACGCTATAGGCGTAGGCCAGCATGGGAAGGACCGGCAGCGCCACCTCGCCGGCAGCCGGCGCAGCGGCAGCCTTCGCCTTGCTTCCGCCTTCTGTCGAAGGTTTACCGGGTGCCGCGCTCAGTTGCCGGGCCTCTACCGACGAGGAGGCTTCGTCTGAAGCGCCGGGCGGTGAGCCCTGCCCGCAGGCGGCCAAGAACAGGGGCATGACCGCAAAGGCGGCGACGAAAGTTCGCATCTGAAACCTCGCTGTTTTCACAGCCCCGTGAAGAACGGTAACAGACCCGTGATATCCGTAAAGCCCTATTCGGTGTCCTCGTCCTCATAGCCGACCAGGGCCAGGGCCCGGGCCGGCTGGCCGCGCAATTCGCACCAGCGCAGCAGCCCCTCTTCCCGCCCGTGCGTGATCCACACCTCGCCGGGCGACACCTCGGTCAGGGTGGCCGACAGTTCATCCCAGTCTGCGTGATCGCTGATGATCAGCGGCAGCTCGACGGCACGCTGCCGCGCCCGGGCGCGGACGCTCATCCAGCCCGAGCAGAAGGCGCTGACCGGATCGGCGAAGCGGCGGCTCCAGCGGTCAGCTAGCGCCGACGGCGGGCAGAGGATGATCTCGCCGGCGAAGTCGCGGCCCTTCTCGATGGTGGCCGGCTCCAGCGGGCCGAGGTCGACGCCGTGCTCCTCGTAAAGCCTGTTGAGCCGCTCCATGGCCCCGTGGACATAGATGGTCCGGTCCCAGCCGCCCTCGCGCAGCAACCTGATCACCCGTTGCGCCTTGCCCAGCGCATAGGCCCCCAGCATGTGGGCCCGTTCGGGAAACTGCTTCACGCTGGCGATGACCTTGCCGACCTCGCCGGCGTCGTCGGGGTGTCTGAACACCGGCAGGCCGAAGGTGGCCTCGGTGATGAAGACATCGCAGGGGACCGGCTCGAAGGCCTCGCAGGTCGGATCGCGCCGGCGCTTGTAGTCGCCGCTGACGACCATGGTCATCCCCTTGTGCCTGACCACGGCCTGGGCCGAGCCCAGCACATGACCGGCCGGGACCAGGGTGATCTCGACGCCATTATGTTCGGTGGTCTGGCCGTAGGGCGACAGATGGCGGGTTGCGGCGAAGTCCTCACCGTAGCGGGTGGCCATGATGTCCAGCGTCGCGGGCGTGGCCAGCACGCTGTCGTGGCCCGATCGGGCGTGGTCGGCATGGCCATGGGTGACCACCGCCCGCGCCACCGGGACCACCGGATCGACGTAGAAGTCGCCGGGCGGGCAGTAGAGCCCCTTCGGCGTCGGACAGAGGAGCTGTTCGGGTTTCAGCATAGGCAGAGATACGTTCCGCACGGCGGAAGGCTCCGCCAAGGCTGGATATAGGGCGGCATGAGCCGTAAGACCCATCCATGAGCGACAAAGACGCCATTGCGCACAACATGGCCCAGGGCATGAGCCAGGGCAGTCCCTACGCCCGCGAGATGGGCTTCGAGCTCGTAAGCATGACCGGCGGCGCCGCGATCATGAAGGCCGAGTACAGGGACATCATGGTCGGCGACCCCGACACCGGCGTCATCGCCGGCGGCGTGGTCACCGCCCTGCTGGATCACGCCTGCGGCTCGGCGGTGCATCTGGCGATGAAGGAGTTCAAGATCATCGCCACCCTGGACCTGCGCATCGACTACATGCGGGCCGCAAAGCCCCATAAGGCCATCTTCGCCAAGGCCGAATGCTACAAGGTGACCCGCTCGGTCGCCTTCGTTCGGGCCGTGGCCTACGACGAGACAGCGGAGGATCCGGTCGCCTCGGCCGCCGCCGCCTTCATGCTCGACTCCAGCAAGGGCCGTCACCGTCTTTCCAAGCCCGAGGTGAAGTCATGAGCGACGCCGCCGACCGTCTGGTCGCCATGCTGGAACGCATCCCCTACGCCCGCTTCCTGGGGGTGCGGGCCGAACTGGCCGGGGACGAGATGACGATGATTCTGCCGTTCGGAAACCACATCGTCGGCAACCCGATGCTTCCCGCCATCCACGGCGGGGTGCTGGGCAGCTTTATGGAAATGACGGCGCTGGCCCAGCTACAGGTCCGGGAGGGCCAGGCCAGGCAGCCGCGGGTCATCGACGTGTCGATCGAATACCTGCGCTCCGGCCGGTCGCTGACCACCTACGCCCGGGCCGAGATCAAGAAGGTCGGTCGCCGGATCGCCAACGTTCATGTCGAAGCCTGGCAGGAACAGCGGGCCCAGCCGATCGCGGCGCTGAGGGCGCACTTCCTGCTGGAGCAGGCGGAGGCTTAGCGTCCCTTCTCCCGCTTGCCGGGAGAAGGATGTCTTCATGATTACCTTCCCGTAATCTCATTACAGCTGCGTTATTCTCTTACAACGACGTCATGACGCAGCCTTAACAAGCCTTTTCAGGCCCCCTTCAGTATACCTCAAATCACAGCAGCGCAGGGACGCGCCGCCAACATCAACTGAGGGACTACTGACATGACCGCTCGCATTTCCAACCTCGCCAGCCTGATCCTGGCCTCCATCCCCGTCATCGACATCCTGTGCATCGCCCAACTGGAAATGGCCTCCCGCGCGTTCGGCGCCTGATGCGCCGCGCCTCGCTCCACCGGGTCTGACACCTCCCCCCTGCTCAGATCCGGTGGAGCCCCGCGCTTCACGAAATCCAGACAAAGGCGCCCCTTTCCGGGCGCCTTTTTCGTTGTAGAAATCGAACCATGATCGCACCCGGCCCCACCCTGACCACCGCCCGCCTGATCCTGCGCCCGACAGCGCGCGAGGACTTCGACGGTTGGGCCGAGCTGATGGCCGATGAGGAGAACTCGGGCTTCATCGGCGGGCCACAGGAACGCCCGGCCGCCTGGCGCGGGATGATGAGCATGGCCGGCGCCTGGGCATTGGAGGGCTATGCGATGTTCAGCGTGCTCGACAAGGAGACCGGCGAATGGCTGGGCCGCATCGGGCCCTGGGTTCCGGAAGGCTGGCCGGGGACGGAAGTGGGTTGGGCCCTGCTCAAGAAGGCCTGGGGCAATGGCTACGCGGTCGAGGCGGCCGAGGCGACCATTGACTGGGCGTTCGATACGCTCGGCTGGACAGAGGTGATCCACACCATCGATCCGGCCAATACGGCCAGCCAGTTGGTGGCCAGGAAGCTGGGCTCGACCAACTGGGGGCCAAGCCGGCTGCCGCCGCCCTTCGAGGACAAGCCGGTCGACGCCTGGGGGCAGACCCGCGAGCAGTGGCGCGCGCGGGTCCGCTGATTCCCT
>JANPKF010000492.1:0-1993 GCA_031425895.1 Caulobacteraceae bacterium
CCATCCAGCACGATCACATCGTCTGCCTCGAAGACGGCAAGCAGCTCAAGATGCTGAAACGCTATCTGCGCTCGCGCTACAACCTCAGCCCGGAGGACTACCGCCGACGCTGGGGCCTGCCCGCCGACTACCCCATGGTGGCGCCGGCCTACGCCGCCCGGCGCTCGGAATTCGCCAAGTCCATCGGCCTGGGCCGGGGCGTGCGCAAAGGCCGGGCCTGATGCGCGGGTTGGACGATGCGGAAATCCGGTCGTTCAATCCCAGCGGATACGAGATCCTAGATCAGGATCTTACGCGCCGTCGGGAGCTGACCATCTGGTCAGTGCATCCGATGACGCCGCAGATCGGCGAGCTTTACACCGTCGAAAGCGGTGGCTGCATCCACGAGGTCGCCGTGGCGGAACTGGTGACCTTCAGGGGCGGCTGGAGCGCGCTTTGCCGGGTGACGGAAGCCTTCTAGGCCGCGACACCGCCCACGCGCTGGACATTGCAGCGGACCCACAAGGCCTCCAGCGCCCGGGCTAGGTCGTCCATCATGGCATCGGTGTGCGCCGGTGACGGCGTGAAGCGCAGCCGCTCGGTGCCCCTCGGCACCGTGGGATAGTTGATCGGCTGGACGTAGATTCCGTGGTCCTCCAACAGGATATCGGAAATCAGCTTGCAGTGGACCGCATCCCCCACCAGCACGGGAACGATGTGGCTGACCGAGGGCATCACCGGCAGCCCAGCCCGGATCAGCTTGGCCTTCAGCATTGCGGCCCGTTCCTGGTGAGCCTGGCGGATCTCGTCATGGGCCTTCAGGTAGCGGATGGAGGCCACCGCGCCCGCGGTCAGCGCCGGCGGCAGGGAGGTGGTGAAGATGAACCCGTCCGCGTAGCTGCGGATGGCGTCCACGATCACCGCGTCGGCGGCGATATAGCCGCCCATCACGCCGAACGCCTTGCCCAGGGTCCCCTCGACGATGTCGATGTCGGCCATGACGCCGTCGCGCTCGGCCACCCCGGCGCCGCGGGGGCCGTACATGCCCACGGCGTGGACCTCGTCCAGATAGGTCAGGGCGCCGTACTTCTTGGCCAGGGCCACCGTGGCGGGCAGATCGGCGATGTCGCCGTCCATGGAGTAGACGCTCTCGAAGGCCACCAGCTTGGGCGCATCGGCCGGCGCAGCCGCCAGCAGCTCCTCCAGATGCTCAAGGTCGTTGTGGCGAAAGATATGCCGCGGCCCGCGACCGGCGCGGATGCCGGAGATCATCGAATTGTGGTTCAGCTCATCTGAGAAGATGATCAGACCGGGCAGGATCTTGTAGAGGGTCGAGAGCGAGGCCTCGTTGGACACATAGCCGGATGTAAACAGCAGGGCCGCTTCCTTGCGGTGCAGGTCGGCCAGCTCGGCCTCCAGGGCCACGTGATACTGGGTCGTGCCCGAGATGTTGCGGGTGCCGCCCGAGCCCGCGCCGGCCTCGTCGATGGCCGCGTGCATGGCCTCCAGCACCACCGGGTTCTGACCCTGGCCGAGGTAGTCGTTGGAGCACCAGACCACCACGTCCTGAGCGCTGCCGTCGGGGCGGGTCCAGGTGGCGTTGGGAAAGTCGCCGCGATGGCGCTTCAGGTCGGCGAACACCCGGTAACGGCCCTCCACGCGAACCTGCTCCAGCGCGCTGCGGAAGGCGTCCCTGTAATCCATCGAACTTAAAATCCGGTCCCCGGGTTCGCCGGTCCCTCGTGACGAGGACCGCGTCCCTTCCAATTTATGGCGAAGGTTTTCGCACCCGCGCGAGACCTTGTCCACATCTCGGACAGCCGCCGCCTTCATTGAGAACCGCTCGCAATTACTGCAGTTTCAAGGTCGAAACATTCGACACGACTTCCCCCGCCTCAGCGGCGAACCTGCCCCTAGGGCAAGCCGACCAGCGCCCGAGGCTAGGGCGCTTTACCCCGGAACATCTCCAGGATGGCGGAGAAGTCTTTCGAGCCCCCGCCAAGCCGATCGAACA
>JANPKF010000493.1:0-1908 GCA_031425895.1 Caulobacteraceae bacterium
GCGATCTCATGATCGGTCAGCGGGCCGGGCCCGTGCGGATCAGCACAGGCCTCGCCCAGCCGGTCCATGTCCCAGTCCCAGATCCAGCGCAGAGCGGCGAGCGCGCGGGCGCGGTTGCTCTCCTCGCCCATCAGATGGGCCAGAGACCGCTGCCGGCGCAGCACGTCCAGCGCCAGCCCCGAGACCCAGGCCCGGTCCTTGGAGCCCGCGTAACGCGCCCCGTCGCTCCAGGTCTTCAGCGCCTGCCGAACCGGCTTGTGGCGCAGCTCGATATCATCCAGCACCTGGACCGCCGCCGCGATGCGTCCGCCATCCCTCACTGGGTACCCTCACTCACGTTCAATTGGAGCCCTGGTAGTTCGGGGCCTCCCTGGTGATCATCACGTCGTGGACATGGCTTTCGCGCAGGCCCGCATTGGTGATCCGAACAAATTTCGCCCGCGCCTGCAGCTCGGGGATGGTCGGCGCGCCGACGTAGCCCATGGCAGCCCGCAAGCCCCCGACCATCTGGTGGATGACCGGCCCGATCGGACCCTTGTAGGGGGTCTGGCCCTCGATGCCTTCGGGGACCAGCTTCTGGGAGTCGGTAACTTCCTTCTGGAAGTAGCGGTCGGCCGAACCCCGCGCCATGGCCCCGAGCGAACCCATGCCGCGATAGCTCTTGTAGGAGCGCCCTTGGTAGAGGAACACCTCGCCGGGGCTTTCGTCGGTGCCGGCGAACATCGAGCCCATCATGGCGCAGGAAGCGCCGACGGCGATCGCCTTGGCCAGGTCGCCCGACGACTTGATGCCGCCGTCGGCGATGACCGGCACGCCACTGTCCCGCGCCGCCCGCACCGCATTCTCGATGGCCGTCAGTTGCGGCACGCCGACACCGGCAACGATCCGCGTCGTGCAGATCGAACCGGGGCCAATCCCCACCTTCACCGCATCGGCGCCGGCGTCGATCAGGGCGCGGGCTCCGTCGTAGGTCGCCACGTTGCCGGCCACGATCTGCACCCGGTTGGTCTCGCGCTTCAGTCGGGCGACCGCCTCGCTGACCTGCGAGGAGTGGCCGTGGGCGGTGTCGATGATCACCACGTCAACGCCCGCGTCGACCAGGGCAAGCGACCGCTCGAACCCGGCGTCGCCGACCGTCGAGGCGGCGCCGACCAGCAGCCGGCCCTTCTCGTCCTTGGCGGCCAGCGGATGGGCCTGGGCCTTCTCGATATCCTTGACGGTGATCAGGCCGACGGCGCGGCCCTCCTCGTCGATGACGATCAGCCGCTCCAGCTTGTGGCGGCGCAGCAGGTCCTGGGCCTCGGCCCGCGACACGCCTTCGCGCACCGTGACCAGCCCATCGACCGTCATCAGCGCCGCCGCCGGCGTGGTGCCGTTGCTCTCGAACCGCATGTCACGGTTCGTGAGAATTCCCACGAGGCGTCCAGTATCCGGCTCAACCACCGGGAATCCCGAGATTTTCCGCTGCGCCTTGATCTCGAGGATCTGCGACAGCGTCGTCGTCGGGTTGATGGTCAGCGGGTTGATGACCATCCCGCTCTCGTACCGCTTCACCTGCCGCACCTGGTCGGCCTGTTCATCGACCGTCAGGTTGCGATGCAGGATGCCCATGCCTCCGGCCTGGGCCATGGCGATGGCCAGTCGGCTCTCGGTCACCGTATCCATGGCGGCCGAAACCAGCGGGATGTTAAGCCCGATCTCGCGCGTCAATTTTGTTTCGGTCGAAACCTGGGTCGGCATCACATCCGACGGACCGGGTTCAAGCAAAACATCGTCGAAGGTGAGCCCTTCGCGAATCTCCATGAGACTCTCCGTTTTGCGGGCCGCGTATGTGTCAGCCGGGGGGTGGAGTCAACCGCGCCGCCGTCACAAACGCCCTTTGCCCCGTCAGTGATGGATTTTCGGAAC
>JANPKF010000494.1:0-2565 GCA_031425895.1 Caulobacteraceae bacterium
GACGGAGACGGTCATGGTGACCTTGGGGTCCGAGGGCGCGCGTGCGGCCATGATCGCCGCCAGCGCCTGGACCTGCGCGTCACTCGAGGCGCCCTGGTTGCGGATGCCGAAGCCGTCGCTGGCGCAGACCACGACGTTGGCCTCGTCGCAAGACGCGGCGACGCAGCGGTCCCAGCCGCGCTCGTTGAGCACCAGGCCGATGCGGCTGCGGGAGGCGTCGGCGGGCAGGCTGGCCATGATCTCCTCGGCGCCGGCCATCTGGGGCACGCGCCTGGGGTTCACGAAGCTGACCACCTCCTGGCGTTTGACGCCGCAGGCCTCCAGCCGGCTGATCAGCTCGACCTTGTCGGCGACCACGAGGATGGCTTTCTCGTTCTGCAGGCCGTCGCGGGCGCCGACTTCGACGATTTCGATCAGGCGGCTCATGGCGCGTCGTCTTCCTTGTTCTTCGGCGCCACCGGCTCGCGGGAGGCCGGTGTCGCGGCGGCCGGCTGGCGGACCAGGTCCGTGGCCCGGGGCAGGCCGCGATAGATGGTCAGGTCCATCTCGTCGCCCTTGACGTAGTTGAAGCCCTTGAGGCGGGTGATCGGATCGACCGGCACACCCTCGGCTTTCATCAGCGCCAGGAATTCCTGCTGCTCCCGCTTTTCGACAATGGCGGGGCGGCCTTCGGAGAGGGCGCGGACAGCGTCTTCGGGACCGCCGAGGCCCGTGCGGGTGCCGAGCGCGAAGACCAGGCTGGGCTCGGAATAGCCGGCCGTTTCGATGGGCCCGGGGGTGCGGCCGACCTGGGGGTCGAGGCCGGTGCGCTTCAGGGCCATGGCCAGGCGCGGGGCCAGCCACAGGGGCTCCAGGCGCGGCATCAGCTGGCCGACCAGCAGGGCGTGGCCGAGGGCGCCGATGACACCAACCGCCAGCGCCGTCTTCAGGGCGTCCTGCCGGAAGATCAGGATCCCTCCGGCGATGGCGGCGGCGAGGAAGACGCCGGCGGTCAGCACCGTCCAGAGCATGTCGGGAGCATCGCCGTACTCCTGGTTTCCGTAGATGACGATGCCGGCCAGCAGGACGCTGGCGAGGCCGAGCAGGACGACGCCGGCGATGCGGCTCCAGCGCTGCGGCTGGGCCATCACCGCCACTGCGATCAGCCAGAAGGCGGCGCCGTGGGTCGGCAGGCTGTAGTGGGGCAGCTTGGTCGGCAGGATCTCGAACAATAGCCAGGTGGGGATCAGCCAGCAGAGGGCGAAGCGGACGCCCGGTTCGTTGCGCTGTTTCCAGGCCAGCATGACGGCGGCCGGGGCGAGCAGGATGTAGGGGAACATCGTCAGCGGCGCGACGAGGACGTGGTAGCCGAACGGGCCGCCGTGCCGCTCGTGGCCGCCGACCAGCTTGGGCGCCAGGTCGCCGCCGATGGCCGAGCCCCAGAAGGCGCCGTCGGTCGAGACGGTGATGGCCAGGGCCCAGGGTCCGCAGATGGCCAGGATCAGGACCAGGCCCCAGCCCCAGCCGATGTCCTTCATCCAGCGGACCTGGCGGTCGGCGGCCCAGAGGGCGGCGAGGGTCAGCAGCAGGACCATCAGCACCACCGGCCCCTTGACCAGGATGCCGACGGCGATGGCCAGCCAGAGGACCAGCCTGGTTCGCCAGCTGGCGGGGCCCAGCCCCTGCCGGTGGCGGGCGTACATTCGCGCCAGGGCGGCAAGGGCGATGGTGGTGCAGGCCGCCAGCACCGAGTCGGTCTTGGCGATGAAGGCTTCGGTGCTGAGCAGGAAGGCCGAGCCGAACATGGCCCCGGCCAGCATGGCGGTGCGATCGCCCCAGAAGGCGCGGGCCCCCCAGACACAGGCGGCGGCGGCCAGCATGGCCCCGATCAGGGAGGGCAGGCGGTAGGGCCAGATGTCGCGGTTCTCGACATCGGAGAAGAGGGCGACGCTGGCCGCCTGCATCCAGTGGATGCCGACCGGCTTCTTGTCGCGGGTGCGGTCCTGGAAGTTGATGGCGACGTAGTCGTCGGTTTCCAGCATCTGGGCGGTGGCCTGGCTGAAGCGGGCCTCGTCGCGGTCGATGGGCGGCATGGCCATGAGGCCGGGGAGGCCGCAGAGGAAGGCGACCACGGCCGCCACCAGGGCGCCGCGCCAGCCCTTGGCCAGCCAGTCGAGACGGGATTCGAGGCTCATGGTCTGGTTGATAGCATTGGCGATTGTTCCTGACCTACTGTCTTCCCCTGGCGCTGGTGTGGCAACCGAGGCGTCTCCCTTCCCCTCGATGGGGAAGGGTCGGGGAAGGGGTGTTCGCGCCGGCCCGCAAGCGAAGGCTCAAGAGGGCGCCGACGCCTCTCGCGCCCTTCCGGCGATATCGAGCGAACACCCCCACCCAACCCTCCCCCATCGAGGGGTAGGGCTTTTGATCGCGCGGCGGCGGATGGGAACCGATTTCCACTTCCGTCAAACCCGCTCTATTAGGGGCTTATGAGCACCCCCGACTATTCCATCGTCGTGCCCGTCTATGACGAAGGCGAGGCCGCCCCCCTGCTGGCCCGCGAGATCGCCGCCGCGTTCGGCGACCGGT
>JANPKF010000495.1:0-1747 GCA_031425895.1 Caulobacteraceae bacterium
GCTTGATGGGACCCCAGGGTCCAACAAATTCGGCTCCGACCCCAAGGGTCGCGGCGCGGCCGACACTTTCAGCTGATCGAGCGGTATCTCATCGACTGGCGGATCATGGCGGCGCGGTCTATCTGACGCCGCCATGATCCCCGTCACCCCCGCCATCACTCTGGACGACAGCGAGATCGAGCTCAGCTTCATCCGCGCGTCCGGTCCCGGCGGCCAGAACGTCAACAAGGTGGCCACCGCGGTGCAGCTGCGGTTCGACGTGCGCAATTCGCCGTCGTTCAACGACTATGTCCGTGAGCGACTCGAGAAACTGGCCGGCTCGCGACTGACCAACGATGGCGAGATCGTGCTGACCGCCAATCGCTTCCGCACCCAGGAACGCAACCGGGCCGACGCGATCGAGCGTCTGACGGCGCTGATCGTCGAGGCGGCGACGCCTCCACCGCCCAAACGCCGGCCGACTCGCCCTACCAAGGCTTCCAAGGAGCGACGGCTTTCGGCAAAGTTGCGCAGGGGGACGATCAAGTCCGGACGGGGGCGACCCGCCCGCGACGAATAGCCTCATTCGCATAACGCCGTGACGCCATTGAAAGCGTCTCCTACACGACCTATTTGCTCCATCAGTCTAGGGAATAAAAATGCGCTCAGTCTTTGTCGCTTCAGGGATTGCCGCCCTTGCGGCCCTCGCCGCCGCCTGCGGTCCGACCGGCTCCGAGCCGGCCTCGGCGCCGTCCAACGCCCCCACCGCGCCGCCGGCCCCCAAGCTGACCGATGCGGAGAAGGCCGCCATCCTGGCCACCCTGCCCGCCCCCTACAACACCGGCGACCTGACCGCCGGCAAGCAGGCCTTCGCCCTTTGCCAGTCCTGCCACACCATCGCCGAGGGCGGACCGAACAAGACCGGCCCCAACCTCTACGGAGTCTTCGGCCGGGTCGCCGGGGCCCACGAGGGCTTCAAGTATTCCGACGCGCTCAAGGCCGCCGGGTTCAAGTGGGACGCCGAGAAGCTCGACGCCTGGCTGGCCAACCCCAAGACCTTCCTGCCGGGCAACCGCATGACCTTTGTCGGCCTGAAGGACGAACAGAAGCGCCGTGACCTGATCGCCTATCTGAAGGTCGAAACAGGCTACAAGCCGGGAGAATAACAAGGACGCCATGGACGCGCGCAGATCTCTCTTGCTGCGGTTCTACAAGGCTCTCGACGCCAAGGACGTCGATGCGGTCATGGCCCTGCTGCATCCCGACGTCGACTTCCCGGCTCAGCTCGACAGCGACGACCGCCTGCACGGCGCCGCCGCCGTGCGCAACTACTACGTCCGGGCCTTCGGCATGGTCACCGGCGAAAACACCCCTACCGCCTTTCGCGCCCGTCCAGATGGCGGCATGGAGGTGCGCATCCATCACCATGTGACCAGCCTCGACGGCGCCCTGTGGCATGATGGTCTGGTGGATTACAGTTTCGACTTCCGGGACGGTCTGATCTCGCGGTTTGACCGGCTTGGTGAACTGCCCGGATGAACCAGACACAAGCGCGCAGGGACCTGTTGGAGGCCCTGTACGAGGCCTACAACCAGCGTAACGTTCCGGCCATGGTCGCCAGCCTGTCGCCGGATGCCGCGTGGACGGACATGCTCAAGGGCGAGCCGATCAGGGGTCGTGATGCGGTCGGCGCCTACTGGACGCAGCAGTTCAAGCAGATGGATTTCGAGGTCACGCCGCTGACCATCGACGCCCTGCCGGACGGCCG